>JANOOP010000396.1:0-11043 GCA_031421415.1 Candidatus Eiseniibacteriota bacterium | reverse complement strand
TCCGGATCGCCGCGATCGATCCGGCCGAGGCGCGCGACAAGCGCGGCACCGGCCGGAACGATCTCTTCGCCGATCGGAGAGTCGATCTCTGGGCCGGGCTCCTGACGCCGCCGGAGAGGCCGCGATGAGGAGCGCCCGGTGAGCCACGCGCTCGTCACCTACATCGCCATCGTCACCGCCATCGGCGGCTACATCCTCTCGGGCTCCGTGGAGGGCTTCCTGGCGCTCGGCTGGATGCCACTCCTCGCCTGGATCGTCGTCAGCCTCGTCGCCGAGAGCCTCTGGCTCCAGACGATCACGGGGAAGGCGATGGAGAGCATGGCCTCGACGGTCGACATCAGCCTCCTCGTCCTCCTGGGCTACAAGCCGGCAGTCTGCATCGTCGCCATCGCCTTTGCGTTGGCGAACGTCTTCTTCTCGAAGCGGGTCTGGTACAAGGCGATCTTCAACGCGGGCCAGAACGTCATCGCCCTCACGGCGGCAGGGATCGCCTTCTCGCTCCTCGGCGGCCGCCCGCTCGCCTCCGAGGGAGGGCTGGAGGCGTTCCGCGGGCTGCACGGCCCGGAGCTCATCCTGCCGTGGGTCGTGGCGACGCTCGTCTATTTCGTCGCGAACACGCTGCTCGTCTCGGGAGCGGTCGCGCTCCAGTCGGGCCGGAAGCTCTTCACAACGTGGCGGGAGGAGTACCTGAACGCCCAATCGGCGCTCGGCGCGGCGGCGCTATTCTTTCTCTCGCCGCTGGTCGTCGTCTCCTATTTGGCGATCGGCTTCTTCGGCCTGATCTTCTTTTTGGTGCCGCTCATGCTCATCAAGGAGGCGGGGGCGCGCTACATCGATCTGGAGAAGGCGCACAACCAGATGGTCTCCTCCGAGCGGCTGGCGGCCAAGGGGGAGATGGCGGCCGAGATCGCGCACGAGATCAACAACTACCTGGCGGCGATCTCCGGCCGCGCGCAGCTCTTCCTCATGAACGCGGCCACCATGACGCCCGAGCGGGCGCAGGACGGCGCGCGCATCATCTTCGAGCAGGCCCGCCAGATGGGAATCCTGGTGCGCGGTCTGGTCGACTTCTCCCACAAGGAGACGCGTCTCCAGGCGACGCAGCTGAACGAGGTCATCCGGCGCACGGTCGAGTTCATCACCCCGCAGAACAAGTACGAGCGGGTCTCCTTCGATCTCGATCTGGATGGCGCGCTGCCCGAGACGAATCTCGACCCGGCCCAGGTCCAGCAGGTGTTGCTGAACCTCTTCAGCAACGCCGCGGACGCGCTCCGCCAGCAGAAGGGCGCCGACCCGCGCATTCTCGTCAGGACGCGGTTCGTCGGAGGGGACGCGGTGGAATTGACGGTGGAGGACAACGGCCCGGGGATCCCGGGCAACGCGATGTCGAAACTCTTCGAACCGTCGTTCACGACGAAGCCGGAGGGGCACGGCTTCGGGCTCTCGACCTGCTATCGCATCGTGAAGAACCACGGCGGAACGATCGGCGTGGAGAACGCGCCCCGCTCCGGCGCCCGCTTCACGGTCAGCTTCCCGGTGAAGAAGGCGGCCTAGCCGCGGCGAACGCCGTCAGCGGTCGATGGCGCGGACGAAGAAAATCCCGGCGGCCGCACCGAGCAGATCGACCACCAAGTCCTTCCGGCTCGCGCCGCGCCCGTGGCGCGCCGGCTTGAACGCGGCGTCGTAGACCTCCTTCGCCAGGCCCAGCCCCAGCGTCACCCCCACGGCGCTCCCCTCGTCGCGCCCTTCGATCCGGAGCGACGCCGCGATGGCCAGCGATCCGGCGAAATGGAGCGTCTTGTCGGACCCGAGCCAGGGGCCCTCGCGGTCGAGCGGGAGAAAGATCCGCTCCGCGCGCGCCGGGGTCGCCAGGGCGGCGGCCGCCAGCGAGGCGGCAAGAGAGAGTCCGAGGGCGTGGCGCCGCGCGCCGGGCATCGAAGGCATGCCGCGAGCGTATCACGCGCCCTCCGGCCGGTCTGGTACGATCCTCCCATGCAGGAGATCCGCCCGCTCGACTCCGCGCTGGTACCGGCGCACGTCATCGCCCTTCTCCGCGCCATTCAGGGAGCGGGGCATCGCGCGGTGCTGGTGGGAGGCTGCGTGCGCGACGCCGCCCGCGGCGTGGAGGTCTCCGACTACGACGTCGGGACGAGCGCGCGCCCCGAAGCGGTGCAGTCGCTCTTTCCCCGCACCGTTCCGACGGGCCTCAAGCACGGCACCGTCACCGTGCTGACCGAGGGGGGGCCGGTGGAGGTCACAACGTTTCGCGTGGAGTCGGGCTACAGCGACGCGCGGCGTCCCGACCAGGTGCTCTTCACCGACGATCTGCGCGCCGATCTGGAGCGGCGCGATTTTACCGTCAACGCCATGGCATGGGATCCGATCGCGGAGCGCGAGGAGGATCCGTTCGGTGGACGCGCCGATCTGGCGGCGGGAATCCTTCGCGCGGTGGGCGACGCCCGCGACCGCTTCCGGGAGGACGGGCTTCGCCCGATGCGCGCGGCGCGGTTCGCCGCGACGCTGGAAGTCGAGATCGTCCCCGAGACGTTCGAGGCGCTGGGGGAGTCGAGGGAGCAGGTGGCCCGGGTCGCCGCCGAGCGGATTCGCGACGAGCTGGTGAAGATGCTCCAGGCGCGCGAACCGTCGCGGGGTTTCGAGGTCCTCCGCAAGTCGGGGCTCCTCTCGCTGATCCTGCCGGAGCTGGCCGACACGGTCGCGGTCCCCCAGAACCGCTACCACGCCTACGACGTCTACTACCACACGCTTTACGCATGCGACGCGGCGCCCCGGGAGAAACCGGAGGTCCGCTTGGCGGCGCTCTTCCACGACGTGGGGAAGCCGGCCACGCGCGCGGAGCGGCCCGACTGCGAGGCGACCTTTTACAACCATCAGTTCGAGTCGGCGCGTCTGACCGAGAAGGCGATGACGCGGCTTCGCTTCTCGGGGGAAATGACCGCGAGGGTCGTCCATCTGGTGCGGCAGCACATGTTCGATTACCGCCACGAGTGGTCCGATGCCGCGGTGCGGCGCTTCCTCCGCGCCGTGGGGCCGGAGCACGTCGCCGACCTCTTCGATCTGCGCATCGCCGACAACGTCGGGAACGGGACGAAGACCGGGTTCCCGCACTATCTGGGGGAGCTCTCCGATCGGATCGACGCGATCCTTGCCTCAGCCCAGGCGTTCACGCTCCGCGATCTGGCGATCGACGGGAAGGACGTGATGCGCGAAATGCACCTCCCGGCGGGGCCGGTGGTGGGGGCGATCTTGGAGAAGTTGCTGGAGGAGGTCATCGAGCACCCCGAGCGTAACGACAGGCCCTACCTACTGAAGCGGCTCCGGGAGGGTTACGCGATTGACACGAAGGGCCCCTCCGCCTAAACTTTGGCCGCTGTAATCCCTCGCCAACTCAAGCAATAGGAGCCCCTTGAGCGAATTCCGTACGCGGCCGTCAGCGGCCGTCGAAGAGCCGACGCTCGAAACGATTCGGCAGCCGATCGCCGCCCCCTTCGATCAGTTCATGGATCGGTGGGACGAAGCGTTTCTGTGCGACGTTCACCTGGTCGGCGCCGTGGGCGCCCATCTCCACCGCGCCTTCGGGAAGCGATTCCGTCCGACGCTGCTCCTGCTGGCCGCCCGGGGTTTCGGCTCCGTCAGCGAGCAGGCGATCCTCGGGGCGGTGGTCGTGGAGCTGATCCACACCGCGACGCTCATCCACGACGACAGCGTCGACAAGAGCCTGGTCCGCCGCGGGCTCCCGACCGTGAACCACGTCTGGAACAACGACGTGGCAATCCTGATGGGCGACTACCTCTACTCCAAGGCCTTCTCCATCCTCGTACGAAACAAGATGTACGACGCGATGGATCTCCTGGCCGAAGCCACTCATCTCATGAGCCAGGGGGAATTGCGTCAGATCGAGCAGAAGAACCGGCTCGATCTGACCGAGGCCGAATACATGCGTGTCATCGACGAGAAGACAGCCTGCCTCATGGCGGCCGGCTGCCACTACGGCGCCCTTTCCTCGGGCGCTTCCGCGGATGAGTCCGAGGCGATGGGCCGATTCGGCCGTTCGCTGGGACTCGCCTTCCAGATCACGGACGACATCTTCGACTACCTCGGCTCCCAGAACGTGATGGGGAAGGCCGGCGGAAGCGACCTGGAGGGGGGCAAGATCACCCTGCCGCTCCTGACGGCGCTCCGGAACGCCAACGAGAAGGACCGAGGCGAAATGAGTGAGCTGATCCGAAACCGCGAATTCCGGAACGGGCACTGGCCCGACGTCGTGCGGTTCGTCACCGAGAACGGCGGCGTGGCCTTGAGCGAGGAACGCTCGGCCGCACTGGCCCGCGACGCCGAGACGGAACTCCGGCACATCTCCGACAAGACGGCCCGTTCGGCACTCCACGATGCGGTTCATTACGCCGTGACCCGCCGCCGGTGAGCGCCCACAAGAAGGCGCCGCCTCCGGCCCACGAACTCGCGCAGGCCGCGGCCAGGCTCACGCTCGGCAAGCGCGCCGAAGACGTCACGATCCTCGACCTGAGGGAGCTCGCCGGCGTCTGCGACTACTTCGTTCTCGCCACGGGCCATTCCGAAGTCCAGGTCCGCGCCATCGCGGACGCCGTGGAAGAGGGAATGGCCGCGCATGGCGCCAAGCCGTGGCACTCGGAAGGGTACGAGGCGCGACGCTGGATCCTTCTCGACTACGTCGACGTCGTCGTCCACGTCTTCCACGCCAAGGCCCGCGAGTACTATCTCCTCGACAAACTCTGGGGCGATGCCCGACGCGAAGTCATTACCGATTGAGGCGTACCTCGCCGACCGCGTGAACGACGCGATCGGCCGCGCTGGATTCGCGCTCCCCCCGGGGGCGCGGGTCGAGATCGAGGTTCCGCGCGAGCAGGGGCGGGGCGATTGGGCGACGGCCACGGCGCTGGTGCTGTCCAAGTCGGCCAAGCGCCCCCCTCGCGAGGTCGCGACCGCTCTCGTGTCGGCCTTCGAGGTCGACCCGGAGATCCTCGACCGGATCGAGATCGCCGGCCCCGGCTTCCTCAATTTCCATCTCTCGGGCGCCTGGCTTCGCGGCATGCTCCGCGAGATCATCGCCTCGCCCGATACGTTTGGCGCCACGAACGCCGGGCGAGGGGAGCGCGTGCTCGTCGAGTACGTGAGCGCCAATCCCACCGGTCCCTTGAACGTCGTGAGCGCACGGGCCGCTTCGGTCGGAGACGCGCTGGTCCGGTTGTTGCGATGCGCGGGGTACGCGGCCGACGGCGAGTTCTACGTGAACGACTGGGGCAATCAGGCCGAGCTCTTCGGCGCTTCCGTGCGGACACGCTTCGCGGAGTTCCGCGGGCTTGCAGCCCCGCCGATTCCCGAGGAGGGGTATCTCGGCGCCTACGTGAACGACGTAGCCGCCTCGCTCGACCCGGAGCAGGGAATGGCGTGGCTCGCGCTCGAGGAGCGGGAGCAGCGGCTTCAATTCGGCGCGTGGGCCATCGAGCGGATGGTCGCGTCGCAGCGAGTCGCGCTCGAGCGGTTCGGGGTTCGGATGGACCGGTGGTTCTCGGAGGGTGAACTCCATCGGACAGGCGCGCTCGACCAGGCCCTCGACCGCCTCGAGAGGGCCGGCCACGTCGAGGAGCGAGACGGCGCGCGTTGGTTCCGCGCCACGGCGTTCGGCGATCAGGAGGACCGAGTACTCGTTCGCTCGAACGGCATTCCGACCTACTCACTCGCCGACGCGGCGTACCACGAGAACAAATTCCAGCGCGGCTACGGCCGCTTGATCGACATACTGGGTCCCGACCACCACGGCCACGTGGTCCGATTGAAAGGGCTCGTGGCGGCCCTCGGTCATGCTCCGGCGCGCCTGGAGGTGATCCTCGTCCAGTGGGTGAAGCTCATGCGCGGCGGCGAGGTGGTGAAGATGTCGAAGCGCTCGGGCGATTTCATCTCGATGGAGGAGTTGGTGGACGACGTCGGCGTCGATGCCGCCCGCTTCTTCTTCCTCATGCGCCGCTCCGAGAGCCCCGTCGATTTCGACATGGAGCTGGCCGCGAAGCGGAGCGAAGAAAACCCGGTCTACTACATCCAGTACGCCCACGCCCGGATCGCCCACGTGCTCGACTACGCGCGCGGACAGGGCGCCCCGGAGCCGAATCCCGAGACGGCCGACCTGAGCCTCCTCTCGGAGCCGGAGAGCGAGGCCGTGATGCGCGCTCTGGCCGCGTTCCCCTCCCTGGTCGCGGCGGCGGCCAGGACGCACGAGCCCCATCGCATCACCGGCTATCTCAAGGAGTTAGCCTCAACATTTCATGCGTTTTATCACCATCACCGCGTCGTGACCCCGGACGCGCCTCTGACCGAGGCGCGCCTGCTTCTGACCAAGGCGACCGGTGCCGTGATTCGCCGCGCGCTTGGCTTGCTCGGGGTGAGCGCGCCGGAGGCGATGTAGGCATGGCGATCGTCGTCGTCGGGTCCCTGGGACTCGACACCATCGAAACATCGGCGGGGCGCGTGGAAGACGTGCTGGGCGGCTCGGCCGCCTACTTCGCGCTCGCCGCGCGGCACTTTCTCCCCGTGTCGCTCGTCGCCGTCGTCGGAACCGACTTCCCGCACGCGGCCCAGACGATGCTCCACCATCCCGAGGTAGACCTGGAGGGCGTGGCGCGGGCGGAGGGGAAGACCTTCCGCTGGGAGGGCGTCTACTCGCAGGACATGAATTCGCGGAAGACGCTCCGCACGGAGCTGAACGTCTTCGAACAGTTCAAGCCCGATCTCCCGGAGCGGCTCCGCTCGCTCCGAAACGTCTTCCTGGCGAACATCGATCCGGTGCTGCAATTACAAGTATTGGAGCAACTGACGCGCCCTCGTCTCGTCCTCGCCGACACCATGAACTTCTGGATCCAGAACAAGCGCGAGGAACTCCTGAAGACGCTCCGGCAGGTGCGGATGCTTCTGATCAACGAGGAGGAAGCGCGGGAGCTGACGGGGGAGCCGCTCACGCATCAGGCGGCGCGCGCGATCTTGGAGATGGGCCCGGAGACCGTGGTGATCAAGCAGGGCGAGCATGGGGCGTTCCTACAGAATGCCGACACCTACTTCGCCTGCCCGGCGTTCCCTGTCGAAAGTCTCGTCGATCCGACCGGAGCAGGGGACACCTTCGCCGGCGGCTTCTTCGGCTCGCTGGCCCGCATGGGGCGCGTCACGGATCTGAATCTCCGGCGCGCGGTGGTCTACGGCGTGGTGCTCGCGTCGTTCACGGTGGAGGGCTTCGGCGTGACCGGACTCCTGCGCGTGGAGCGCGAAGAAATTCTCCGGCGCGCGGATGCGATCATGGGGATGACGAAGTTCAGCCTGGACGACACGGCCCGGCTGCTTCGGTGACCCGCTTCCCGCTGACGCTGTCGGATGTTTGACGCTTCAGGACGGCCTCTCGCGATAGAATCGGTTCGTAAGTCGTTCCCGCCGGCCACGGATGACCGGCGTTCGACGTGGCATGCCGGTTGCCCTGCACCATGGCTCTGGCCGTCGCATCACCCTCGGATGGGAGGAAGTACTTGGCGCCCGTGAACGCGGCGACTGCCACGCCTACCCCGACGCCTCGCGCCCGTTCCCGCGCCTGGCTGCCGCGCGCGGCGTGGTACCTCGTTCCCTCCTTCCTGGCGGCGCTCCCGTTCCTTCTCGCGCTGTTTGGCGGACCGGAGATCAAGCTGGTCCGGTGGGGACATCTGGGGCGTCGGCGTCTGGTTC
This sequence comes from Candidatus Eiseniibacteriota bacterium, assembly GCA_031421415.1. GTDB lineage: Bacteria > Eisenbacteria > RBG-16-71-46 > SZUA-252 > SZUA-252 > SZUA-252. The sequence goes on along the minus strand of JANOOP010000396.1, from coordinate 3,288 downwards.
GTCCTCTTGCTCGCCGCGGAGGCACTTCCGATTCCGCTCCCGCGGGGCGGCACCGTCACCGTGGCGTCGATCCTCGACATCGGCGCGATTCTCTTGTTCGGGCCCTGGGTGGCCGGCGCGCTCGATCTCGTCACCACCATTCCCGCGCAGATGATTCTCCTTCGCCAGCGGGGGAGCGCGGCGGCGCTGAACGCCGGGCTCTACGCTTCCACGACGATTCTGGCCGGCGCGGCCTATCTCGCTGCCGGCGGGTCGCTGGGCGCGCCGCGTTTCCCGCACGACCTCTGGCCGATCCTCCTGTGCGGCTCGCTCTATTTTGCGCTCAACACCGGCTGGGTGAGCCTGGTGCTCGGCGCGCGGACGCACGAATCGGCGCTCACAATCTGGAGGCAGCAGTTCCGCGACGGCGTGCCGCAGGCGGTGCTGGCCATCGGCTTCGGGCTCCTCTTCGCGCAGGTGCGCGTGGTGGCCGGAATCGGCGGCGTCCTCCTTCTCGTCGTCCCGCTGGTTCTGGCGCGCCACGCGCTCCGGCTCTACTCCGATCTCCGCGAGGACCTCGTCTCCTTCGTCCGCGCGTTGAGCGTCGCGCTCGACGCGGTCGATCCCAACACGCACGAGCACTCCGTCCGCGTGGCCGACTACTCGGTTCGCCTGGCGCGCCATCTCGGGCTCCCGGAGTCGGAAGTGGAGACGATCCACTACGCCGCGCTGGTCCATGACATCGGAAAGATCGCGCAGCGCCCCGACGTGATCCGGAAGCCGACGTCGCTCGACGACGAGGAGCGCCGCGTGATGATGCGCCATCCGGAAGCGGGGGCGCGCATCGTCGGAGAGATCCGCTCGCTCCGCGCCGCGGCCGTGATGGTGCGGACGCACCACTGGCGTCCCGACGGGAAAGGGTATCCTCCGGGCCTGAGCGCGGCCGACGTGCCGCTCGGCGCCCGGATCATCAACGTCTGCGACGCATTCGACGCCATGACGTCGGATCGCCCGTACCGGCGCGGGCTCTCTTCGGCGAAGGCGATCGGGGAACTCCGCCGCCACGTCGGCACCCAGTTCGACGCCGACCTGGTCGGCGCGCTGGCCGAATTGCACGAAACGGGGCTGCTCGGGACCGAGGCGTCCGAGGCCGCCACGATCGTGGAGGAGGTTCGATGAGCCGCTACGAGGACGCCGGCGTCAACATCCGGAAGGGTGAAGAGGCCATCGCGCGCATCAGGGAACATTGCCGCACGACGTTCGGCCCGGGAGTCGTGGGCGACGTCGGCGCTTTCGCCGGAGCGTTTCGCGTGCCGGGGGCGCCGGGGAAGATCCTTCTCTCGAGCATCGACGGCGTGGGGACCAAGATCAAGGTCGCCATTCTCTGCGACCGCCACGACACCATCGGCTACGACCTCGTCTGCCATTCGGGGAACGACATCCTGGTCCATGGCGCCACGCCGCTCTTCTTCCTCGACTACATCGCCATGGGGGCGCTCTCGACGGAGCGGGTGGAGCAGCTCGTCTCGGGGCTCGCGCGCGGCTGCCGCGAGGTGGGGTGCGCGCTGATCGGGGGGGAGACCGCCGAGATGCCGGGGCTCTACGCGCCATCGGACTACGATCTGGCGGGCGCCATCGTCGGGATCGCCGACGAGAGCGCCGTGATCGACGGCCGCCACATCGCCGCGGGCGACATCGTGCTCGGATTGCCGAGTGTCGGCCTTCACACGAACGGTTACTCGCTGGCGCGGAAGATCCTTTTCGACACGCTCGGCCTCACCGTGCGCGATTCCTTTCCGGGGCTCTCGGAGACGGTCGGGGACGCGCTCCTGCGACCGCACCCTTACTACGGAGCCGCTGTCGCGGCGGCGCGCGTGGCTGGAGACGTTCGCGGCATGGCCCACATCACGGGCGGGGGCATTCCGGGAAACCTGGTGCGCGTCCTTCCCGAGGGAGTCCGCGCCGAGGTGGCGCGCGGCTCGTGGCCGATCCCGCCGCTCTTCCGGACGCTCCGCGACTCGGGGCGCGTCTCGGAGGAGGAATCGCTGGAAGTCTGGAACATGGGAATCGGCTTGGTTCTCGTGGTGAAGAAGGGGGACGCCGACGCGGTGGAACGCTCGATCGCTTCGGCTGGACACGGGGTGCATCGGATTGGATCGATCGCGGCGGGGCCACGGGAGGTCCGGATCGTCGGCGGCTGAGGCCGCGGCGTTGCTGGGGGACCGGGCAGGGGCCCGGTCGTGTGGGGAAGGGGGGCGGACACCATGGTGATGGAGATGACCGCGCTCGCGCGCTGGACGCGCGGCGACGACGATGACGTGCTCGACCTGGACGCGCTGGCGCCGGAGGGGCTCGGCCCCTTCACCACGTCGCTCGGCCTGGTTGGAATGAGTCCCGCGCTGCTCGCCCTCGGCGAGCGGCTGAAACTCCTGGGACGAAGCAACGCGACGGTCCTGGTTCACGGAGAAACCGGCACGGGGAAGGAACTCGTGGCCCGGGCCCTTCACCGCCTGAGCCCCCGCGCCGAGCGCCCCTTCCTCCCGCACAACTTCGCCTCCATCCCCGACACGCTGGTGGAGAGCGAACTCTTCGGCCACGCGCGCGGCTCCTTCACCGGGGCCCACGCCGATCGTGCCGGGCTCTTCGAGCAGGCGAGCGGCGGGACCCTCTTCCTCGACGAAATCGGCGACGCGAGCAGCGGCGTGCAGAGCCGGCTCCTCCGCGTGCTTCAAGAAGGGGAGATCCGGCGCGTCGGCGATGCCAGGGCGCGCCGTGTCGATGTTCGTGTGGTCGCGGCCACACACCGCGACCTGGTCGCCGCGGTGCGCACGGGGCGGTTCCGCGAAGATCTCTTCTACCGCCTCCATATCCTCGAACTCACCGCCCCTCCGCTACGCGACCGGCGCGACGACGTGCCGCTCCTGGCGGCGCACGTGCTGCGGCGGCTCCGCGACCGGGATGCGCTGGCGGTCGCGGGAATTTCCCGCGGAGCGCTCCGCCGGCTGGTGGCGCACGAGTGGCCCGGAAACGTGCGGGAACTGGAGTCGGTCTTGACCCGGGCGGCGCACACCACCGACCCCGGCGCCGCCATCACCGAGGCATCCCTGGGCGACGCCGTGGCGCGGGGGACCGGCTGGGTGCGCGACGAGCCGGAGGCGCTCCGCGAGCGGACGCGCGCGTTCGAGGCCGGAGTGATCGAGCATGCCCTCCGCCGCCACGGCGGGAACCGCACGCGGGCCGCGCGCGAGCTGGGGCTGACGCGGCAGGGGCTCTGGAAGAAATTGCGCCGCCTTCGCGGCTCGCCTCCGG
>JANOOP010000395.1:0-2491 GCA_031421415.1 Candidatus Eiseniibacteriota bacterium | reverse complement strand
GCGTTTCGGTGGCTTCACAGAATCCGCGCAAAGCTGTATACTGCCAATCTATTGCGCCCGTAGCTCAGCTGGATAGAGCGTCTGCCTCCGGAGCAGAAGGCCATGGGTTCGAATCCCTTCGGGCGCACCATTTTTTCTCTGCCATGACCTCGAACAAGGAACCACACGGCTGGACCGAGGCGCGGGTCTCGCGCGCGATCGCCATGGCCATCAGCGGCGTGGTCGTCGTGGCCGATCTCTGGCTTCTGGTCGTCTTCCTCCGCGCGACGCGCGGACTCCCCGGCGGTCTGGCCTCCTACTGGTACATCCTGGCCGGGATCGTGGCCGTTTTCGTGTTTGCCCTCCTCCGACTCCGTCGGCACTGGCGCGCGTTTCAGGCAGGGGAGTAGCCCCGCCCAAAGGCACGGAGATTGCAGATTCACTCCCGCCGTGACTACCGAACCGCGTAAACCCATGCAATCCAACACGGACGACCTCGCGGGAAGCGAACTGTTTTTTGCCACCCTCCAGGAAATTACCAGCCTGATCAATGGGGGGAAGGAGCAGGAGACCATCTTCGAGTCGGTTCTCAGCTGTGCCCTCCAAATGCTTGAGGCACAGGCGGTTTTCCTCATCACGGTGGACGGACCCCGGGTCCGGAAGTTCGCGCTCCGGATGACCCAGGACCGGCACATCCTGGGACTCGAGCGGTACGAGCTCCCCACCCAGGCCGGCATCACCCGGTGGGTCCTTCTCGAGGGGCAGCCGGTCCACATCCCCGACGTCGGAGCCGACCCCCGTTACCACCCCAGCGTCGACTCGCTCCCCGGAATCCGGACGGCCACCTGCCTGGCCGCGCCGCTGAAGGTGCGGGAGGCGACCCTGGGAGTCCTGGTGGCGGTGAACCGAATCGACGCCACTCCGTTCCACGAACGGCATCTTCGCATCCTGTCGCTCCTGGCGAACCAGACGGCCATCGCCATCGAGAACGGAAAGCTCTACCGCCGCGCCGAGCAGCTCGCGGTCACGGACGATCTGACGCAAGTCTACAACTATCGTTTCTTGAAGATGGCGCTCCGGCGCGAGGTGAAGCGCGCCGCGCGTTTCAGCCAGAATTTCTCGATTCTGATGATCGACGTCGACAATCTGAAACGGTACAACGACCAGAACGGTCACCTCCGGGGGAGCGAGGTGCTGCGGCTGATCGCGCAGATCCTGGTGCGCGAGGCGCGCTCCATCGATCTCGTCGCGAAGTACGGCGGCGACGAATTCGTCGCGATCCTCCCGCAGACGTCACGCGAGGGAGCGTGCGTCCTGGCCGACCGCGTGAAGACCGCTGTGGCCGCCGCCGCGTTCCCGCTCGCGACCCCGGGCGTGATCACGGTGAGCCTCGGCGTCGCCACCTACCCCGAGAACGGCCTCACCGCGGGCGAGATCCTGGAATCGGCGGACATCGCGCTCTACGCCGCCAAGCTGTCGGGGAAGAACCGCGTCTCCATCGCTTCGACCGACCCGGCCGCGCGCGGCTTCTCCTCGCGCGGTGAAGCCGCGGCCGACGACTCCATCGATTCGTTTTGACGGGGCCGGGCCCCGCGGATAAGGTCGACCTCGTGCGCACGTGGATCCATGATCCGTTGCTGGTGCTGGCCTCCTTCGGCGCCGTGGCGGCAATTCTCGGCGTCGCCCGCGTTTCGCGCGGATGGAGCGCCGACACCCGGCGCAAGTGGCTGCATGTCTCCGTCGGCGCCTGGGTCCTCTTCGTGACGCCCCGCTTCGCGCACCTGGCCTGGGCGCTCGTGCCGCCCGTCGTCTTCATCGCCGTGAACGCGTCGCGACTTCTGCGCGGTTCGTTCCCGGAACTGGCCGGCACGCCCAGCGCGTCACGCGGACTCTGGACGTTCCCGCTCGGCATCGCGCTCGCGTATCTCTTCTTCTGGCACGACGCGGGACGCGCGCCGATCCTCGCGGGCGTGGCGGCGCTCACCTTCGCCGATCCGGCGGCCGCGCTCGTGGGGCGCCGCTTCGGCCAGCGCCGTTACCGCGGCTTCGGCTTCGGGCGATCGGTCGAGGGTTCGATCGCGTTCTTCGTCGTCGCCGCGCTGGCATGCGGCTGGACGGCCTCGCACGCGGCGCCCGCGCTGCCCTTCCTCCGCTTCGCGATCGGTTGCGCCGCGGCGGGGGCCGCCGTGGAGGCGGTGACGCCGCCGGGCTGGGACAACGTGACCATTCCGATCGCGGTGGGCGGCGTCTTCCATCTGCTCGGCAGCTCCCGGGGCGGCGTCGGGCTCCAGGGACTCGGCTGACGCGCATGCCGGCGCCTGCGTCCGTGATGCTCGGTCTCGCGCTGTCGGCGGTGGGGGCGGGGCTCGTCCTTCGCCGGGGGGAGGGAACGCGGGCCGCCGCCCTGGCCGGGCTCGTCCCCGCGGTGCTCGCCTCCGTCGTGTTCGGGGCGCCGGCGATCGCGCCGCTGGCGCTCTTCGTGCTCGGCTCCGGCGGTCTCACGCGATGGGGC
>JANOOP010000394.1:0-9203 GCA_031421415.1 Candidatus Eiseniibacteriota bacterium | reverse complement strand
CCGGAGGCGATTCTGGCGGCGGTGATCTTCCTGCCGTTCCTGGACCGGGAGTCGGGGTCCGGGTCCCGGCGGCGGCTCTTCCGCAATCTGGGAATCGCCCTGCTGGTGATCTGGGGCGCGCTCAGCTGGATCGGCTGGTTCCTGGAGGTGCGGCGATGAGCGGCGCGCGGCGCTGCAGGATCGTCGCGGGGTTCGCCCTGATCGTGGCCGGGTTCGCCGTCGCGACGAACGTGGCCCTGGCGCAGGCCCCGGGTGCGACATCCGAGGAATCGGTCCCTCCGTCTCGCGTCGTTCCGGCAGGGGCCAAGCCCGCCAAGGGTTCGGCGATGTGCGGGGTCTGCCACTCCGACATCCGCGTGAAGTACGAGAAGGGCATTCACAAGAGCGAAGGCGTCCCCTGCACCTCGTGCCACGGGGGGAACGCCAACGCGCTCACCGTGGAAGGCGCCCACCGCGACGGATTCCGCGGCAAGCTGGCCCGGCGTTCGATTCCCGCCCTCTGCGCGTCGTGCCACGCCGACGTGGCGCGCATGCGCTTCTACAACCTTCCCTCGGATCAGTACGCGCTCTACCAGCTCTCGCAGCACGGCATGAAGCTGGCGAAGGGCGACGAATCGGTCGCGGTCTGCATCGATTGCCATGGCGTGCACGAGATCCGGAAGCCGGACGACCCCAAGAGTCACGTCTTCGGGCGGAACATTCCAGCCACATGCGGCAAGTGCCATGGCGACCCGGAATTCCGGAAGCGGCACGGCATGAAAGAAGACCCCGTGAAGGACTACGAGGAAGGGGTGCATGGGAAGGCGTATCTCTCCGGCGAGGATCCCTCCGCCCCGGAGTGCACGCGGTGCCACGGCAGCCACGGCGCGACGCCGCCGGGCGTGGGGGATGTGGAACGGGTATGCGGCCAGTGCCACCTCAAGACCCGCAACTATTTCATCGCGAGTCCTCACAAGGAGGCGATGGACGCGGCCGGGCAGCCGGAATGCGCCGCCTGCCACAATAGCCACAAGACGCTCGCCCTACCGCCGGAGAAGTTCGCGGAATCGTGCCTGGCGTGCCATGACAAGGGCGACAAGGAGTACCAGGTGGCCCTCACGCTCAGCCGCATGAAGGACGACGCGGCGTCCGAGATCGCGAAGGCGGACAAGCTGGTCGCCGAAGCGGCCGCCATCCCGCTCTACGTGGACGACTATCGGTCGCGGCTCCAGGATGCCCGGACGGCGCTCCTCGAGGCGGCGCCCGTGACGCACTCACTCGACTCCACGCTGGTGGAGCCGCACACGCGGCGCGCGCGCTCCATCGCCGCCCGAGTGAGCCAAGAGATTCACGAGAAGGTCTCGAGCCGCTGGTGGCACAAGGTGGGGTTGGCCCTCTTCTGGTTTTACCTCCTCCTGACCGCGACCATCATCACGCGCGCGCGGCGGCGCGCGGCGGGGCGCGCCCGGTGACACCCGAGCAGCCCCCCGAACCGCCGGCGCCTCCCGAGTCCCCGACGGAGCGGAAGCCGAACCCCCTCGTCAGCCTGCTCGGCAGCCTCACGTCGGCGCCGCTTCGCACGCTGGGGCTACTCGGGTCGCTCCTCCTTGCCGTGGGGCTCGTCCTCACGTTCACCGCCGTGGAGATCACCAGCAAGCCGACCTTCTGCGGCTCCTGCCACATCATGGCGCCCTACTACAAGTCGTGGAAGAGTTCGTCGCACGGAAAGATCGCCTGCGTCGAGTGCCACATTCCACCGGGCGTGACCGCCGAGATCCGGAAGAAGTACGAGGCGATCTCGATGGTGGCTCGCTACTTCACCGGGACCTACGGCACCAAGCCCTGGACCGAGGTCGCCGACGCCGCGTGCCTGCGCTGCCACGAGCGGCGTCTGCTCGCGGGCAAGGATCTTTTCGGCGACGTCCTCTTCGACCACTCCGCGCACCTCTCCGAGATGCGCCGGGGAAAGACCCTCCGCTGCACGTCCTGCCATGGGCAGATGGTCCAGGGGAGCCACATCGCCGTCACGACATCGACCTGCATCCTCTGCCATTTCAAGGGCGCGAAGGAGGGCGAGGGGACGACGCGCTGCGTGCTTTGCCACCAGGTGCCCGAGAAGACCTACAAGCTTGGAACCGTGTCGTTCAATCACGGCGATGTCGCGCGGTTCGGCATGGAATGCCGCTGGTGCCACGCCCAGCCGCAGGGGAGCAAGGGCGAGGTTCCGCGGGAACGCTGCCAGACCTGCCACAACCAGGTGGATCGCCTGGAAGAGTTCGAGAACGACGAGCTGCTTCATCGGAAGCACATAACGGAGCACAAAGTCGATTGCATGGATTGCCACCTGCAACTCGAGCACGTGGCTCCGATCACGGCGCGGACGGCCAGGAAGGCCGAGGAGGCGGTTCGGACGGCCACCGCGACGATTCACCAGGCGGCCTCCGACTGCAAGGCGTGCCACGAAGCGGGTCATTCGCCGCAGCTCGCGCTCTACACCGGAACGGGCGGACGCGGCGTGAAGCCGATGCCGAGCCCGATGTTCGAAGCTGGCGTCCGCTGCGAGGGGTGCCACACGCAGCTCCCCGGACACGAGACCGAGGTGAATCGCGCGACCGACGTCTCCTGCATGGCGTGCCATGGCGCGGAGTATCGGAAGATCTATCTCGGGTGGAAGGCGGGGACGGAGCAGCGCGCCGCGGCCGTGGGACGCCAGCTCGACGAGACTTCGCGGGCGATCGGCGGCGGTTCCACGCGCCTCGCCGACGCGCGCTTCAACCAAAGTTTGGTATCGCGCGGACACGGTCTCCACAACGTCGCGTACAGCTACGCGCTCCTCCGGCAGTCGCACACCGACATGAACGCCGCGCGCCTGGAGAAGGGGCTGGCGCCGCTCCCCACGCCCTGGCGGGAGCCGCCCTACCCCGCGACTTGCTTCGACTGCCACGACGGGATCCAGGATCAGCGGGGAGAGGCATTCGGAAGGCCGTTCGCGCACGCGCGGCACGTGGTGGACGCAAGGGTGGAGTGCAAGGTCTGCCACCGCACGCACGAGGAGAAGCCCGAAGGGGAACTCCTCCGCTTCGGTTCGGAGGGGTGCGTCTCCTGCCACCACAAGCCGCCGGCCGTGAACTGCGCGGCGTGCCACGGAGACATCAAGAAGCGGGTCGTGAAGTCGTTCCGTGGCGAATTCGATCACGCGGTCCATATCGACGACGCCGAGAAGACCTGCGTCGATTGCCACGATCTGAAATTGGCGAAGCCGGGAATCAAGAAGCAGGCATGCGTGGAATGCCACGATGATTGAACGTCGCGCGGTCCGAGTGGGCTTGCACGATCCATGCGTATTATATGAAGGCGAACCCCCGCCTGGCGTGGCCTTTCGGGGAAAGGCTCCTCGCGAGTGGTCCCGAAGTGACCATCAGGCAAGCAGTTGTCTCCATGACGTAATTTGTCTACGGGAGTTGTCCAGATCCGGCAGATGACATATTGTCAGTCCATCGTCTGCCAGGACGCGAAAGGAGCGAACGCATGAGTGCCCTAGGTGTCGCGGTGAAGTCGCCCACAAAGTCGACCTCCGCGAAGGATTACATCCACGACGTCATCCAGGAAATCCGCACCAAGAATCCGGCCGAGCCGGAATTTCACCAGGCCACGCAGGAGGTATTCGACTCGCTGGTGCCGGTGCTCGACCGCCATCCGGAATACCGGTCGGCGAAGCTGCTGGAGCGCGTGGCCGAGCCGGAGCGCGTGATCATGTTCCGCGTGCCGTGGATGGACGATCGCGGCGAGATCCAGGTGAATCGCGGCTTCCGGATCGAGATGAACAGCGCGATCGGCCCCTACAAGGGCGGCCTTCGCTTCCATCCGTCCGTGACGCTCGGAACGCTCAAGTTCCTCGCCTTCGAGCAGGTCTTCAAGAACTCGCTCACGACGCTCCCCATGGGCGGCGGCAAGGGCGGTTCGGACTTCGATCCGAAGGGGAAGAGCGACAACGAGGTCATGAAATTCTGCCAGAGCTTCATGACGGAGCTGTGGCGGCACATTGGCCCGAACACCGACATCCCCGCGGGCGACATCGGGGTCGGTGGCCGGGAAATCGGGTTCCTCTTCGGCCAGTACAAGCGCCTGGCGAACGAATTCACCGGCGTGCTCACGGGGAAGGGCCTCAACTGGGGCGGATCGCTCATTCGTCCCGAGGCGACCGGCTACGGCTGCGTCTACTTCGCCGACGAGATGCTGAAGGCCCACAAGAAGTCGCTGGCCGGGAAGACCTGCATCGTTTCCGGCAGCGGAAACGTCTCGCAGTACACGGTCGAAAAGCTCCTCGATCTCGGCGCCAAGCCGGTCACGGTCTCCGACTCCGACGGCATGATCTACGACGCCGAGGGGATCACGCGCGAGAAGCTGGCCTGGGTGATGGAGCTGAAGAACGTGCGTCGCGGCCGCATCGCCGAGTACACGAACCAGTTCAAGAGCGCCAAGTACGTGGCGCTCGATCACAAGCTCGGCTACAACCCGCTCTGGGATATCAAGGCCGACTGCGCCTTCCCGAGCGCGACGCAGAACGAGATCGGCGCCAAGGACGCCTCGAACATGATCAAGAACGGCGTGACGCTGGTGGCCGAGGGGGCCAACATGCCGAGCACGCTCGAGGCGATTCAGATCTACCTCGATGCCGGCATCCTCTACGGACCCGCCAAGGCCGCGAACGCCGGCGGCGTGGCGACCTCCGGGCTGGAGATGTCGCAGAACAGCATGCGGCTCTCCTGGACGCGCCAGGAAGTCGACGAGCGCCTCCACCAGATCATGATCGCCATCCACAAGAATTGCTTCGAGACGGCCGAACGGTACGGCACGCCGGGGAACTACCTGAACGGCGCGAACATCGGCGGCTTCGTCAAGATCGCGAACGCGATGCTCGATCAGGGCCTCGTCTGATCGACATCGTCAGGTGAAACGGAGCGGCGGGCCCCCCACGGGCCCGCCGCCTCCATTTGCGCCAGCCGCCCCGTCGTGGCACCATGAGCCTATCGTGAGCCCGATCCCCGAGCCGACCTCCATCGCCGACGTCAGCAATCCGTTCCAGGCATTCCAGGATCTGATGCCGTTCCGGGTCCAGGACATCCTCCTCGTGTCGAGCCTCTACGACTCGTTCACGCTGCAGGAGGACGGCCGCCTGAACGAGCTGATCGCCGGCGAGTTCCTGGAACTCTCCCTGCCGCACATGCCGGGGCTGACCCACGTCTCGAGCGGCGCCGAGGCTCTGGCGCTGGCCAAGACCGAGCGCCGCTTCAACCTCATCATCACCACGCTCCGCGCCGCCGACATGGACGCCACGGAACTCGCGCGCGAAGTGAACCGCGCGGGACTCGACATTCCGGTGGTGGCCATGGCGTACGACAACGACGAACGGAAGGACTTCGAGGCGAGCCACGACCTGGGCGACCTCGACGGGCTCTTCCTCTGGCAGGGGAACGCCCGGGTCCTGGTGGCGATCGTGAAGTACGTGGAGGACCGCCGGAACGTCGCGCACGACACCGCGGCCATGGGCGTGCGCGTGGTCCTGGTGGTGGAGGACAACGTCCGCTATTACTCCTCGTTCCTTCCCGAGATTTACACCGAGATCATCCGGCAGTCGCAGAGCCTGATCAGCGAGGGGATCAACCCCGCACACAAATTCGTCCGCACGCGCGCGCGCCCCAAGCTCCTCCTGGCCACGACCTTCGAAGAGGCCTGGCGCCTCTTCACAGCGTACGAGCCGTACCTCCTGGGTCTCATCTCGGATGTGGAGTTCCCGCGAGGCTCCGTCCGCGTGCGCGAGGCCGGCTTCGAGCTGGCCCGCATGGCCCGGGAGCGGATTCCCGATCTGCCGATCGTTCTCCAGTCGAGCCGCGCCGAGTTCGCGGCGGGCGCGGCTCTTGTCGGAGCCGCCTTCGTCCGGAAATACTCGGACACGCTCCTTTCCGACCTGCGAGCGTTCATGGTGGAGCATTTCGCATTCGGCGATTTCATCTTCCGGCTGGCCGACGGCACGGAGGTCGACCGCGCGAAGGATCTCAAGTCCCTCGAGCAAAAGCTGCGAACGGTGCCGGCGGAGAGCATCGCCTTTCACGGCGAGCGGAATCACTTCTCGAACTGGTTCACGGCGCGCACCGAGTTCGCCCTGGCGCGGAAGATGCGCCCGCGAAAAGTCTCCGATTTCGAGAACGCGGACGGCCTTCGCGACGATCTGATTCAGTCGATCGCGGAATACCGTCGCGAGCAGCGCGACACGCTCGTGGCCGACTTCGACCCGACCGCGTTCGATCCCAGCGGCAATTTCTTCGCGCGGATCGGAAACGGCTCGCTGGGCGGCAAGGCGCGCGGGCTCGCCTTCGTGCGATACCTCCTGAACTACCACGGTGTCGGGAATCTCTGGCCGGGGGTGAAGATCGCCGTCCCCCCGACGGTGGTCCTGGCCACCGACTGCTTCGACCGCTTCCTCGCGCAGAACGATCTGCGCGAGCTGGCCCTCAGCAGCCGCGACGATGAGAAGATCCTCGCCGAGTTCCTCGGGGCCTCGCTCCCGCGCGACGTGGTGAAGAAGCTCCGCGCCTTCGTGGAGGCCGTTCGCTGGCCGCTTGCCGTGCGGAGTTCGAGCCTCCTGGAGGACTCTCAGTACCAGCCCTTCACGGGCGTCTACGAGACCTTCATGCTGCCGAACAACCACCCCGACGCCCGCGTTCGCCTCCGGCACCTCCTCGTCGCCATCCGGCGCGTCTACGCGTCGACGTTTCTCCGGCAGGCGAAGGACTACCTCCATGCGACGCCCTACCGTCTGGAAGAGGAGAAGATGGCCGTGGCGATCCAGAAGGTCGTGGGGAGCCACCACGAGAATCGTTTCTACCCCGATTTCTCCGGAGTCGCGCGGTCGTTCAACTATTACCCGACGGCCCCCGCGACCTCGGCCGACGGCGTGGCGGCCGTCGCGCTCGGGATGGGGCGGAGTGTCGTTTCGGGAGAGCGCTGCCTCAGCTTTTCGCCGCGGCATCCGCAATCGCTCGCCTCCTTCTCCTCGGTGAAGGAGATGGTGAGCAATTCGCAGCGGGAGTTCTGGGCTGTCGAGCTCGGCGAGAAGACCGACGTCGACTCCGAGGAGGCGATGCGCGAGCGGGCCTTCGGGCTCGACGTTGCGGAGCGGGATGGGACGCTCTACGCCCTCGGCTCGACCTACTCGGCCGAAAATCAGGCGGTCTACGACGGCCTCTCGCGGCAGGGGATCCGGCTCGTCACCTTCGCGTCGATCCTCAAGCATGGCGTCTTCCCGTTGGCCGAAATCCTCAGCGCGCTCCTGGACGTGGGGAGCCAGGGGATGAACTGCCCCGCCGAGATCGAATTCGCTACCTGCCTCTCCGGCGACCCGCGGAAACCGCACGAGTTCGGATTCCTCCAGATGCGCCCCCTCGTCCTCGCCCGCGAAACGGAAAATCTCGACCTCGACGAGGCGCCCGCCGAATCGCTCCTCTGCAAGAGCGCTCGCGTGATGGGGAACGGCAGCGTCAGCGGGATCCAGGACGTGGTCGTCGTCGACTTTCACCGGTTCGACCGCTCCATGAGCCGCGCGGCCGCCGCCGAGATCACCCGCTACAACGCCGAGCTGAGGGAGGCCGGGCGTCCCTTTCTCCTCATCGGCGTGGGGCGCTGGGGCTCCACCGACCCCTGGCTCGGCATTCCCGTCACCTGGGACCAGATCTCCGGCGCCAAGGTAATCGTGGAATCGGGATTCCGCGATTTCCGCGTCACGCCCTCGCAGGGGAGCCACTTCTTCCAGAATCTCACGTCGTTCCAGATCGGCTATTTCACGGTGAACGCCGATCTGGGCGAGGGCGCCATCGACTGGGATTGGCTCGCGGCGCAGCCGGCGGCGTCCGAACGGAACTGCGTCCGTCATCTCCGCTTCGAAAAACCACTCATCGTGAAGATGAACGGCCGCAGAACGCAGGGCCTCATCTACAAACCGGGAATGGCGCCGTAGTGCGTTTGCCGAACCTGCTCGCCACGCGGCGAGGACGGTTGGCGGCCTTCTTCCTCCTCTACCTCACCGAAGGGATTCCGTCGGGCTTCACCGGCACCGCCATCGCCACGCAGATGCGGCGCCAGGGGCTCGATCCCGCGCTCATCGGCACCTTCATCGGCGCGCTCTACCTGCCGTGGGCGATCAAGTGGGCGTTCGGGCCGTTCGTCGACGTCCTCTCCAGCGAGCGCTGGGGAAGGCGGCGGCTCTGGATCGTCGGGACCCAGGCGATGATGGCGATCACACTCCTCGTGGCGATGGGCGTCGATTTCAAGACGCAGCTCCCGCTCTTCACGGGGATCATCATCGTCCTCAATCTCTTCGCGGCCACGCAGGACGTGGCGATCGACGCGCTCGCGGTAAACGTGCTCCACCGGGACGAGCGGGGACTGGCGAACGGGCTCATGTTCGGCGGGCAATACCTCGGCATCGCGCTCGGCGGTTCGGGAGTCCTCCTCCTCACCGCCGCGATCGGATTCCGGCAGTCGTTTCTCCTGGTGGCCGTCGCGATCGCCGTCATCACGCTCCTCGTGCCGCTCGGGATGAAGGAAGTGCCGGGGCCTCCGCGAGCGCGGCCGGGCGGCACTCGCCTCCGCGCGGTGGGGGCGGAATTGAGGGAGTTCGCGGGGGGGACCATCGCGGCCTTTCGGGGAAGCCGCGGCGCGTCGCTCGCGATCGTCCTTGCCCTCCTCCCCATGGGCGCCTACGCGCTCTCCTTCTCGCTCCAGTCGAATCTCGCCGTGGAGCTGGGGCTGAACGACCGGCAGGTCGGCACGCTCGGGCTTCTGAGTACGATCCTCGCGGCGCTGTTCTGCGTGGTGGGCGGGTGGCTCTCGGACCGGTACGGCCGCCGGCGGACGCTGGCGATCTTCATCGCCGGCACCACGATTCCCACCTTCATCCTGGCGTTCCAGCTCCAGCGCTTCGGGTGGATCCTCCCGGTAGATCCCTCGCTCGCGAACCGTCCCCTGGTGGCGCCCGAGCTGGTCTCGCTCTTCTGGCTCCTGGCGCTCTCCTATTCCGTGTTCCAGGGCCTCATGTACGGCGTCGGAACCGCGATCTTCATGGACGTGACGACGCCGCGCGGGGCCGCGTCCCAGTTCACCGCCTACATGGCGCTGACCAACCTTGTCTATTCCTCCACTTCGACCTGGCAAGGGCACTCGATGGT
>JANOOP010000393.1:0-2396 GCA_031421415.1 Candidatus Eiseniibacteriota bacterium | reverse complement strand
CATGGGCTACACGACGCACCCCGCGAAGGACTACATCGGCGTTGGCGTCTCCTCCATCGGCGATATCGGCGGCGCGTTCGCGCAGAACACGAAGAAACTGAACCGCTATCGCGACGCGCTGGACCGCGGCGAGCCGCCCATCGAGCGCGGGTTCGAGCGGAGCAAGGACGACGAGATCCGCCGCGACGTGATCCAGAGCCTCATGTGCAACTTCCACCTCGACATCCCCGCGATCGAGCGCACCTACGGCATCGACTTCGCGGCCTACTTCGCCGAATCGCTCCGCGAATTGGACGAGGGACTGGTGGGACATGGCTTCGTGACGCGCTCGCCGCGGGCGATCGAGGTCACGGAGGCGGGCCGCCTCTTCGTCCGAAACGTCTGCATGGCGTTCGACGCCTATCTCAAGAAGCAGGAAGGAGGCGAGAAACCCGTCTTCTCGCGGACCGTCTAGCCCATGCCGAAGACCGGTATCCTGCTTCTCAATCTCGGCGGCCCCGACAGCCTCCGGGCCGTCCGCCCGTTCCTCACGCGGCTCTTCAGCGACCGGGAGATCATCAAGCTCCCCGGCGGACCGATCGGACAGTTCTTCATCGGCCGCATGATCGCCTACAGGCGGACGAAGGAAGTGCAGGAGAACTACGCCCGGATCGGCGGAAGCTCTCCGATCGTCTGCTGGAGCACCCTCCAGGGGCGCGGCATGGTGGAGCGGCTTCGCGCGCGCGGACACGACGTGGAGTTCGCGCTGGCGATGCGCTACTGGAACCCGACCACCAACGAGGCGCTGGACCAGCTGGAGCGCGCGGGGTGCGACCGGCTCCTGGCGCTGACCATGTATCCGCACTACTCGGTCGCCACGACCGGATCGAGCGTCGCGGAGCTGAGGCGCGTGCTGAAGCGCCGGGGTTCGAAGCTCCCCCTCGAGACGATCGAGGCGTGGTACGACCACCCGGGGTATCTCGACGCGCTGGCGGCGCCGCTGCGCCAGGCGATGGGCGCGCTCCCGCGGGGGACGTCGCACGCGCCGGAGACGAAGCCGACGCTCCTCATCAGCGCGCACGGACTCCCGCAGCATTTCATCGACGACGGCGATCCCTACTGCGACCACATCAAGGCCACCATGGCCGGACTGCTCGCCCGCGTTCCGGAGACGGCGGGGTGCCCGACCGTCCTCGCCTACCAGAGCCGCGTCGGGCCCGTGCCCTGGATCGGCCCCAGCACCGAGGAGACAATCGAGCGGCTCGGCGCCGAGGGAGTGAAGGAACTCGTCGTCGTATCGATCTCGTTCGTCTCCGACCACATCGAAACGCTCGACGAGATCGACCGGCAGTACAGCGATCTGGCCCGCCAGCGCGGCATCACGACGTTCGTCCGCGCCGCCGCGCTGAACGACGATCCGCGCTTCCTCGACGCGCTCGCGGCGATCGTGGAGCCGCACCTGGCGGCCCCCGCTGGCGACGCGGACCGTGCGGCGGTCGCGGCGGCGAGCGCGGCGGCGAGCGTTCCCGTCTCCGCCACCCGCTGATGCGCCGCGTCGCGATCGTGGGCGCCGGCATCGCCGGCCTCGCGACCGCGCACGCCCTCCGCCGCGACGCCGCCCGCCAATCGATCCCCCTCGACGTGCAGGTCCTCGAGGCGGGCCCTCGCGCGGGAGGGAGAATCCGCACGACGCGCGAGGACGGCTGGACCATCGAGTGGGCCGCGAACGCGATCCAGGGCGCCGACGGGGCCGCGTGGCGCGTGGCCGAGGAGGCCGGTCTGGCGGCGGAGCGAATTCTCTCCCAGCCCGACGCGGCCCGACGCTACATCGCCCGAAACGGACGGCTCCATCTCGTGCCGCTCAATCCCGTCTCCTTCCTAAAATTCAGCGGACTCTCCCCCGGCGGACGCCTCCGCGTGCTCCTCGAGCCTCTCTACGCCCGGCGCGTGGCGTGCGACGAGACGGTCCACGACTATGCTGTCCGGCACATAGGCGAGGAGGCGGCCGTCGCCCTGATCGGGAGCGTCGTCCGCGGCGTCTTCGCGGGGGACGCGCGGCGCCTCTCGCTCGATTCGGCGTTCCCGATCATGCGCGAGATGGAGCGAAAACACCGGTCGCTCGTCCTGGCAATGATCGCGGCGGGAAAGGAAGCGCGCGCGCGCGGCAAGCAGGGACCTGGCCTGGACACGTCTGCCGCCTCGGGCCCCGGACGGCGCGCCCTCTGGACCCTGCGGGACGGGATGGAATCGCTGGTCGAGGCGCTCGCGAAGCCGCTCGGGCCCGCGCTCCGGCTCCGCTCCCCCGCGCTCGCGCTGGCGCGCCGCGACGGGGGCGGCTACACACTTCGCCTGGCGAGCGGCGAGACGGCTGAGGCCGACGCCGTCGTCCTGACCACCGCGCCGCGGACGACCGCGTC
>JANOOP010000392.1:0-3606 GCA_031421415.1 Candidatus Eiseniibacteriota bacterium | reverse complement strand
GTGGGGGTCGAGGCGGGCTCGCGGATCCTGGCGCCCGGCGCTAGCGGTACCGGGCTGGGCGCCGGAGGAGATCCGAGTTGCCGCGAGGCCGAACCGATCGCCCGCGACGGCGTGAGCGCGTGGAGACAGCCGTATCCGATGGGACAGGTCCGCCGGAAACAGGGCGAGCAGGGGTAGGCGGCATAGAGGTTCGCGACCCAGGGCGCTGACGCCGAGGTCCAGACCGGGCTCGTCGACCCGAAGATCGCCACGGTCGGGCGGCCGAGCGCGGCGGCGAGGTGCATGACGCCGGAATCGTTCGTGAAGACGAGCGACGCGCCGCCGAGAAGTCCGATGAGCGCCGGAATGTCCGTGGCGCCGGTGGCGTCGAAGGTCGTCGCGCCCGCTGCCCCGGCCGCCTTCAGCGCTTCGGCGCTCGCGGCGCGATCGGCCACCGATCCGACGGCCACCACCAGCCGCCCTCGCGGAACCGCGATTGCCGCGGCCGCCTCCCCGAAGCGAACGCCTCCCCACTGCTTCGCGGGGCCATAGGCCGCCCCCGGCGCCACGACGACGACGTACCCCTCGGCGCCAGGAGCGCCGGAGACGCCGGAAATGCCTGAGCGGGCGAAAAGGTCGAGCGCGGAGAGCCGCTCGGCGTCTGTGGCCGCGAGCGTCGGGGACCCCTCCTCGACAACGAGGCGCGCCGCACGGGCCAGGGCGCGATACTCGGCGGTTCGCGGCGTGGAGCGCGCCGGCGCCGCGCGGGCGACGCGCCGCGTCAGCAGGAGTCCCCTTCCCTCGGCGGCGTACCCGATCCGCTCGGGAATTCCAGCGAGAAACACCAGGACCGCGGAGGAGAACGATTCGGTCAGAAGGAGCGCGGCGCGAGGTCGTTCCCGGCGGAGGGGGCCGGCCAGGGCGAAGCGGGCGGAGCGGCTCCAGGCGAGATAGCGCGCGCGCGGATGGCGGGCGATGACAATCGATTCGAAGGCAGCCGGTCCCACGAAGAGGACCGGCTCGCGCGCGGCGGCGTCGAGCACGGGCCAGGCGAGAACCAGATCGCCAAGCCAGTTCGGCAGCCGAACGAGGAGCGGCCCTGCGCCAGGCGGCGACACGGCGTCCTCGCGCGCGCTACCGGACGATGCCGAGGTCGCGTCCCACGGCGCCGAGCGTGTCGAGCGCCAAGTCGAGTTCCGCCTCGGTGTGGGTCGCGGTCACGATGGTCCGAAGCCGGGCCCTCCCCTTCGCCACGGTCGGGAATCCGATCCCCTGCGCGAAGACGCCACGCTCGAAGAGCCGGTCCGAGAAACCCATGGCGAGCTCGGCCTCTCCGACAATGATCGGGGTGATCGGCGTCTCGCTGATCCCGGTGTTGAACCCAAGCCGCGCCAGTCCCGCCTTGAAGCGCTTCGTGTTGGACCAGAGCCGTTCGATCCGCTCCGGCTCCTTCTCCAGGACGTCGAACGCGGCCAGGCAAGCCGCGGCGACGGCCGGCGGATGCGACGTGCTGAAGAGAAAGGGACGCGCCCGGTGGTAGAGGTAGTCGATCAGCGATTTCGAGCCGCAGACGTATCCGCCCAGAACGCCGATCGCCTTCGACAGGGTCCCGACCTGGATGTCCACCAGCCCGTGAAGATCGAAGTGGTCGATCGTTCCCCGCCCGTTTCGGCCCAGAACGCCGCTCGAGTGCGCGTCGTCCACCATCATGATCGCCCCGTGCTCCCGCGCGGCCGCCGCGATCTCGCGAAGCGGTGCGATGTCGCCCTCCATGCTGAAGACACCATCGGTGATCACGAGGCGGCGCTTGAACTCCTTCGTCTCCTCCAGGAGCCGCCGGAGCGCCGCGACGTCGCGGTGCGGAAAGACCTTGATGGTGGCCCGGCTGAGGCGCGCGCCGTCGATGATGCTGGCATGATTGAGTTCGTCGGAGAGGATCAGGTCTTCCTTCCCGAGAATCGCGGAGACCGTCCCGGCGTTGGCCGCGAATCCGCTCTGGAAGACGACCGAGGCCTCGGTCTGCTTGAACTCCGCGATGCGGCGCTCCAGTTCCATGTGGAGCTCCATCGTCCGCAATGGTTCGCACCGAGCCGGAACCGACCCCGAGTTCCTTCACCGCCCGGAGCGCCGCCTCTCGGAGTTTCGGATGCGTCGTGAGGCCGAGATAGTTGTTCGACGAGAGGTTGACGACCTCCCGGCCGTCGAATCGCGCCTGCGCCTTTTGCTCGCCGCCCAGGATACGGAGGCGGCGGTAGAGGCCGTCGCGCTTCAAATCGTGCAAGGCGTCGTCGAGGAACTGGAGCGGATTGGCGGTCGTCTGACTCGCGGGGGTCGCGGCGCTCACGCGTGATCCCTCCGCAGCACGATCTTCCCGGCCTTCCCCGAACGCTGAAGCTCCACGGCCTTCTCGAACTCCGACCAGCCGAGGACGTGCGTGATCACGGGGCGAATGTCGAGCTTGCCGGAGAGGAGCAGCGCCTCCATCCGGTACCACGTGTCGAAGATGAGGCGTCCGTTGATCCCCTGGACCGTCGCGCCGCGGAAGATGATCTCCTTCGCGACGTCGATCTCGAGCGGGGCCGAAGGAATTCCGAGGAGCGAGACGCGTCCGCCGTTCGCCAGCGCGTCGAAGCCGTCGCGGAACGCCTGGGGATGCCCCGACATCTCGAGCATGCCGTCGACGCCGCGCCCTTCCGTGCGATCGAGGATCGATCGCGGGATATTGTCCTTCTCCGCGTTGAGGAGGAGGTCGGCGCCCATCCGCTCGGCGATTTCCAGGCGGAGCGGGTTCTTGTCGATGGCCACCACCCAGGAGGCGCCCGACGCCTTCAGAATTCCGACCGCGAAGCAGCCGATCGGCCCGCAGCCGAAGACGGCGAAGCGAAGCCCCGCGATCGGTCCGGCGAGCGCGGTGTGGACCGCGTTCCCGAGCGGATCGTGGACCGCCGCGATCTCCTCGGGGATGTCGGGGTGGAGCTTCCAGACGTTTCCCTCCGGAATGACGACGTAGTCGGCGAACGCGCCCTGTCGGTCGACGCCGAGGATCTTGCAGTTCTGGCAGAGATGGGCCATGCCGCGCCGGCAGGCGTAGCAGAGTCCGCAGTAAACGTGGGTCTCGCCCGTGACGCGGTCACCCGGCTTCACCAGGGTCACGTCGGAGCCGACCGACTCGACGACGCCGGTGAACTCGTGTCCGAAGACGAGGGGCGGCTTGATGCGAGACGCGGCCCAGCGGTCCCACTCGATGATGTGAAGATCGGTCCCGCAGATCGCGAAGGCGGTCACGCGGATGCGAACGTCCTTCGCACCGACGGTGGGCACCGGGACGGTGACCATCTTGATCCCGGGGGCGGCGGAGGGCTTCTGGATGCCCCACATCGTATCGTGACTCACGGTTGGCTCCGGAGTGGTCTGAAGCGGCACGTTCGGTCTCCTCGATGAGGCCCGGGGGGGAAGGGTAGCGAGGGTCTCTCGGGGCGATTATGCCGCCCAACCACACCGAATCAAGGGGTTTCCAGGGATCCGGGAGGAGGTCCGCGGTGGGTCCGACGGGGTACCGGCGGTCGCCGCGGTCAGTAACCGCGAATTCTCTCCACGACGTCTCGGAGCGGCTTCCCTTCCCCCCAG
>JANOOP010000391.1:0-3863 GCA_031421415.1 Candidatus Eiseniibacteriota bacterium | reverse complement strand
GATCGCCGCCCTGTATCCCCGCGCGCCACGCCGGCGTCCCTTCGATCGGCGAGTCGACCGTGACCCAGCTGTCCCGCATGCCGATGGAGATTCCGATGCCTCCGAAGGCGCCCTGGGTGGTCGTTTCGAGGCGCGCGGCCTCTTCCATGTCGAGGTATTGCGAATAGGGATCGAGCGTCCGCAGCATGCCGCGGATCGCGTTATACATGAGCTTGTCGGTGGTGACCGGCTCGACGTAATGATCGCGGACCTTCGTCAGCACCTGGATGAAGCGCTCGATATTGGCGTAGGTGTTGTCGCTGGTTTCCTGGACCCGCCCCACGGCCCAGGTGCCCATAACGAGCGCCGTGACAAGGATGAAAACCGCGAAGATCTGTCTGCGATTCATGGTGGGGGTCCCTTCGTGCGGAGCGGTTACCGGTCGGCCAGCATTGATTTTACATCACGTAGGATGATCTCCGCCAGCGCCTCGGCCGGCTTGGTCCCATCCAGGACACGGATCCGTTTCGGTTCGTTATCGGCAATCGAGAGGTAGGCCTCCCTCACTTTTTCTAAGAACACCGGCCCCTCCCGTTCGATCCGGTCGATCCCGAAGTTTCCCTGTCGTTTGCGGGAGCGCGCGATGCCTTCTTGGACGGCAATATCGATCAGAAAGGTTCGATCGGGCTGAAGCCCCCCGGTGGCCCAATCGTTCAGCCGGCGCACCTCCGCCATTCCCGCGCTCCGGCCACCCCCCTGATAGGCCAGTGTGGCGTCGGTAAACCTATCGCATATAACAACTTCACCGGAATTAAGGGCGGGCGTGATGAGCGTCCGGACATGCTGCGCGCGGGCCGCCAAAAAAAGGAGGAGCTCGGTCTCCGGAAAGACCGGCTCCTCACCCAGATTCAAGACCAGCTTGCGAATTTCCTCGGCGAAGGGGGTTCCCCCCGGTTCCCGAGTTCGGCGGACCGGAATTTTCTCCACGTTCAGAGAGAATTCGAGCAGTCCCGCCTGTGTCGATTTCCCGGACCCCTCGATCCCCTCGAGGGTGACGAAGAGGCCCGGCATATGTTTCGAGCTACGCGCTCTTCCGCGCCGCCTTCTTCAGGCCGCGACGCTTGAGGACCTTGCCGCGCTTCGGCTCGGCCTTGGCCTTCGCCTTCTTGGCGCTCTTCTGGCCGTACTTCAGGATGTACTCCTCGACCATCACGCGCGCCTGGTCGTCCGGAATCTGCACCGGAGGCGACTTCTTGAAGTAGGCCGACGGCGCGATCTGGGCGCCGGAGAGACCGTGGTCCAGCGCCAGCTTCGCGCAACGGACGGCGTCGATGATGACGCCTGCCGAATTCGGCGAGTCCCAGACTTCCATCTTCAGCTCGACGTTGAGCGGCACGTCGCCGAAGGTGCGGCCTTCCATACGAATGTAGGCCCACTTGCGATCTTCCAGCCACTCGATGTAGTCGCTGGGACCGATGTGGACATTTTTCGCGCCGAGGTCGTAGTCGAGCATCGACGTGACCGCGTTCGTCTTCGAGATCTTCTTCGACTCCAGCCGCTCGCGCTCCAGCATGTTCAGGAAGTCGGTGTTTCCACCGACGTTCAACTGGCTAGTCCGCTCCAGCTTCACGCCGCGCTCCCGGAAGAGGCGCGTCAGGACGCGGTGGACGATCGTGGCTCCGACCTGCGACTTGATGTCGTCGCCGATCACCGGAAGCTTCTTCTGCTCGAAGCGGCGCTGCCAGTACTTCTCACGCGCGATGAAGACCGGAATGGCGTTCACGAAGGCGCAACCGGCCTCGAGGATCTGCTCCACGTACCACTTCGTGGCTTCCTCGCTGCCGACCGGGAGGTAGTTGATCACGACGTCGGTCTTCGAATCTTTGAGTAGGCGCACGATGTCGGCCGTCTGGCCGGGGGCCTTGTGAATGATCTGAGAGAGGTACTTTCCGAGGCCGTCGTGCAGCATGCCGCGCGTGACGGGGACGTTCATGCGGGGAACGTCGCAGAACTTGTAGGTGTTGTTCGGCCAGGTGTAGATGGCCTCGGAGAGGTCCTTGCCTACCTTGTTGCGGTCGATGTCGATCGCGGCGCTGAATTCGATGTCGCGGATGTGATAGCCGCCGAGATTGACGTGCATGAGGCCCGGCACGAAGTCGGTATCCTTCGCGTTCCGGTAGTAGTGCACCCCTTGAACCAGCGAAGACGCGCAGTTGCCGACACCGATGATGCCGACGCGAACCTTAGCCATGTGTCGTCGTTCCTCCGTTTGCGGATGAATCGCCTCTTGTCAACCGGCGGACATGATACACACGCTGCCCCACCGTGACGAGAGTCAAAAGGAAGAGGAGCCCCAGCACTCCGGGCATAAACCGTTGTCCCAGAAGGGCTCCGAGGCCGAGGAGAAGCATCCTTTCGGGGCGCTCCATGACCCCCACTTTGCACTCCAGACCGAGCCCTTCGGCCCTGGCCCGGGTGTAGGAGACCATGAAGGAGAGAATGAGCGTCGAGAGCGCCAGGAAGGCCATCGTCCGCCCCTCGGGGTCTCCCCAGCGGGCGCCCGCCTCCAATTCTCCCTGGATCCAGAGCGCGCCGCCCTGCGCGCGCGAAAAGTAGTAGGCCGCGAGCCCCGCGAAGAGCGCGCCCTCCCCGATCCGGTCGAGGGTCGAATCGAGGAACGCGCCGAACTTGGTGGAGGTCCCCGTGGCGCGCGCCACGTCGCCGTCCATCATGTCGCAGAGGCCGGAGAGTCCGAGAAGAAGGGCGGCACCGAGGAAATCGCCGCGCGAAAGAAGCAGCGCCGCCAGGATCGAAAACGCGAGCCCGGCGATCGTGAGGTGGTCGGGCTTCAGCCCGCGCTTCGCCAGCACGCCCGCAAGCGGGCGGAAGATGGAACGTCCCTGGTCCTTCCAACGGTTCACTCGTCATCCTCCATGGCGCCAGGGTCTTCGCCTCCGGGCGCTTCGGGCTCGTCGGGCTCGTCGAGCTCGTCGAGCTCATCGTCCCGGCCGCGCTTCGTCTATGGCGCGCCCCCCACGACGATCACGAACTCGCCGCGCGGCGTCCGCTCCTCCGCCCAGGCGACGAGCGCGGAGAGTGGGCCGCGGCGGGTCTCTTCGAATTTCTTGGTCAGCTCTCGCGACACCGAGGCGGGCCGGTCGCCCATTCCCGCCAGGAGATCGGCGAGCGTGGCGCGGACCCGGTGCGGCGACTCGAAGAAGATGAGGGTCCGCGGGTCGCCGCGCAACTCCTCGATGCGCACCCGCTTCCGTCCCGACTTCCGCGGAAGGAATCCCTCGAACGCGAATCGGTCGGTCGGAAGCCCCGAGACCTCGAGCGCGCAGAGCACGCTGGAGGGCCCGGGGACCGGCACGATGGGGAGCCCCGCCTCCACGGCGGCGCGAACGAGCGTGAAGGCGGGATCGGAGATGCCGGGCGAGCCGGCGTCGGAGACGATCGCCACGGCGTCCCCCGCGCGGAGCCGATCTATCAGCTCCGGCGTGCGGCGGTCCTTGTTGTGATCGTGGAAGGAGACGAGCGGTCGCGAGATGCCGAACCGCGTGAGCAGGCGCCCGGTGTGCCGCGTATCCTCGGCGGCGATCACGTCGACGTCGCGCAGCACGCGCTGCCCGCGCGGCGAGAAGTCGTCGAGATTTCCAATCGGGGTCGCGACGAGGTAGAGCGTTCCCGCCGCGACGGCGCGTTCCTCGTTCACACCGTCCTCCCCCAGGTCTCCGCCACCGCCTCGCGAAACGCGACGGCCGCGCGTTCGATCCCCGCGTCGTCCACGTCGAGATGCGTGATGGAGCGGATGGCGTCCGGCTCGATCGCGAACGGGGAGATCTCGGAGAGCGACTCGGCCAGGCGCCGCGCGCGCCTCCTCG
>JANOOP010000390.1:0-1827 GCA_031421415.1 Candidatus Eiseniibacteriota bacterium | reverse complement strand
CTAAACGGTCGATTCTCCTCCATCTTGTCTCTATTGGTGCTCTAGGTGTGATATGGCGACCGCCGTTGGACGAACGGCAGTATACTAGGCTATCAAGTGAAGGGAAAGAGAGAGTAGAGCTGGGAGGAGAAGTCATGAAGGGCGCAAGCCGCGAGAAATGGGAGAAGAAAGGTGCCGGCATGATGATTGATAATGGCACTTGTCAAGGGGTAGCATGGGAGAAGAATACTGAGAATAGGATATTCAGAGGGACGGTTATGGCACGATTTGCGGATGAAGAAATATGGCAGAATAAGCACTGAGAGAGATGGGAAGGGAAGAGAGGGGAGCCGCTTGGCGGTTGACGCAGAGACACGGCTCGTCGTACCTTTTTCGTCCGTTCCTGACGGGGCTGTAGCTCAGATGGGAGAGCGCTTGACTGGCAGTCAAGAGGTAGTGGGTTCGATCCCCACCAGCTCCACTTTTCCTCAACGAGCCGCGGTAGCGGCGGCCGCCTCGAGTTCCGGGCGCCACGCGACCGCGGCCTGATACGCCCGATCCGCTTCCACGAAGTTGACCCCGTTCCTGGCCGCAATTCCGACGTAGTTCTCCCGTAGCGACTCGATCAAGTAGCGAAGCGCGCGAGACAGCGCGAAGGTGCCGGCCGCGTTCGCGGAACTGCGAATCCACCCTCCGCGCGGCAGCAGGTGGTGCAGGCTGTCGGCCCGGACGAAGAGTTCGAGGATTCGGTCGGCGAATTCGTCGTCCGAAACCGCGCCGCTCCGCAGCCCCGTGCGGGCCCGGTCCAATTCGCCGCAGATCTGCTGGAAATCGGCCACGATCGCCGGCATGTCGACGGCGTCGGCCTTGCCCGCGTCGGCCGGAGCGGCGCAAGCCAGCTCCAGGGCGAGCAGCCCTCCCAACAAAGCGATTCTGGCGCCGGGACGGACACGTCCGGCGCGATCGGGGTACCGATCCATAGACGAACCCTCTGGTTCGAGCGAAGGCCCCCCGGCCTCTACGAAATGCATCGGCCCCCCGTCGTGCAGCTTTACGTGGGGAGGACCTCTTTTTGCGGTGTGTCCCAAATGGAACGCCCAGGCCAGGGAAGGCCCTCGCGGCGGGGCCTTCGTTGACGCGTTGTAACAACTTCTGCTACCCTGGGTTAGCCATGCCAATGAAGCGACTCTTCCAGCGCCTCTTCCAGACCCTGATCGGCCCATCGAGCCGCCTGTTCCTGCCGGCCCTTCTCAGCCTCGTCGCGCTCTCGGGCGCGAGCGTCGCGCAGGGCCAGGATCGGGCGATGCCCGACAGCCTTCCCGAGCGCCCACGCGTTCCGATCTTCGAGCCGGGGCAGCCGGCGCTCGAGAAAATCCTGAAAAACGGGGTGCGCATCCTCGTGCAGGAGCAGCGAACCGTCTACACCGTCGCGGGCGTCGTCTCGTTCCGCATGGGAACCCGCTACGAGACCGAGGAGATGTCGGGGCTTGGGAACGTCCTCCTGCAGACCATGCTCGCGGGGACGGCGAAATCGAGCGGCTCCGACTTCCACGTTCGCCTCCGCGGCACCAACTCGAAGCTCGAAGCGGGCGTGGGCGCCGACATCGGGCAGATTGTCATCCAGACCGACCGGGAACACGCCTCCGGCGCGGCGGCGCTCCTCTCGGACATCGTGCTCTATCCGTCGCTGCCCGACTCCTCGTTCGAGGCCGTGCGAGTTCGTGCCACGGGCGACGCGACGTTCGCCGCGGAGAGTCCGATCCCCTCGGCGTTCGGACAGTTCCTCGGCGCGATGTACGCCGGAACTCCCTATCAGCGACTCCCGCAGGGGCTCGTCTCCGCCATCGC
>JANOOP010000389.1:0-12743 GCA_031421415.1 Candidatus Eiseniibacteriota bacterium | reverse complement strand
CGTCACCGACTACGCCGTCCACCCGATCTGGGTCCATCGCGGCATGGATCGCTATTTCGTCGCGGCCGATTCGGCGAAGGAGGAACTGGTGGACACGGGGCTCGTGCCGGCCGAGCGGATCGAGGTGACGGGCGTTCCCATCGATCCCAAGTTCTCGCGGCCGATCGCCGCCGCCGCCGCGCGCCGGGAACTGGGGCTCGATCCCGATCCGTCGCGCCCCGTACTTCTTCTGATGGGGGGGGGATTCGGCTGGGGCCCGATCGAATCGATGCTCGAGGTCGTGATGGAGCTTCCGAAGAACGTCCAGGCGCTCGTGATCGCGGGACGGAACGAAAAACTACGCGCGCGCCTGGCCGCGAAGACAACCTCGGAAGCGGCGCGGATTCAGATCCACGGCTTCACCGATCGCGTGGAACTCTTCCTGGCCGCGTCGGACCTGCTCCTCGGCAAGTCGGGCGGGCTGACGGTGAGCGAGGCGATGGCGATGGGCGTTCCCATGCTCGTCTTCCGCCCGCTGCCGGGGCAGGAGGAGCGGAACTGCGACTTCCTGCAGGAGTCGGGCGCCGCGATCCGCGTCCACGACTACGAGGAACTCCACTTCCGGCTCATGAGATTTCTCCACCAGCCGGAGATCCTGGACGAAATGAAGCAGCATGCCCGGCGCGTGGGACGGCCGCGGAGCGCGTTCGCCGTGGCGGAGTCGCTGCTGCGGGGATTCTAGGGCTGGGCGCCTCGGGGCTCGAGTCGCCGGAGCCGCGAGGCTAGTGCTCCGTCGTGCTGAGCGGCAGACCGGCTGGCGCGTCTTCGGTATCCAATCCGTCGTCGCCTTCCTCTCCATCGATCGGGGCGGCGCCGTTCCCCTGAAGATCGTCGGGCTCGAGGCCTTCGATGGGAGATCCGTAGGGAAGATCGCCGGCCGCGGCGCGCGCCACCTTGTCGTCCCGCTTCGCCTGCTTGTCGACTCGCTTCGCGTTCGCGCGCGCCACGCGCTTTTGCGCTTTCTGGTTCTTCAAAAACGTCTGGTTTCCTCGACGACCCATGTAGGGCTCCCTTCAGTGCGGATCGAAGCGACGCGCTTCGGGCGAGCGGGGAGCGATGGAGTTCGCGAGCGCCACGATCGGCCCACGGATTTTCCTCAACCGCCACACGCGTATTTGCCCCCCAGCGTACCCGATTTCGGGCGAGACGTCCTGCGCGGACTGCATTGACGTCGGAACTCTTTACATCCAAAGCGCTTGGCGGACCGATCGTGGCTCCACGAGAGGGGTGTCACCGCGGCCCGGCACAATTGACACTTGGCCCCCGGGATGGTAGCCTGACTTGATGGACAAAATCCTTGCAACTGACGGCGCCACTTCGGGATCGGCGCTTCCAACCGAAGGTCGAGAAACCCGCCGCGGAATTTTCCTCGTCATCACCGGCAACGGGAAGGGGAAAACGACCTCCGGATTCGGTTGCGCGCTCCGCGCCCTGGGCCACGATTTCCGCGTGGCCGCGATCCAATTCATGAAGGGCCGCGTCTACGGCGAGCTGCTCGTGCTCCGCGACCGGCTCGGCGTGGATGTCTATCAATACGGCCGGAACGCGTTCGTCGATCCGAAGCATCCTGATCCTCGCGACGTGCTGCTGGCCCGCGCGGGCCTCGACAAAGCGTGGGAGATCGTCCGCGGCGGACAGCACGACCTCCTCATCCTCGACGAGATCAACGTGGTCGCCGATTTCAAGCTGGTCTCGGCCGAGGAAGTGCTGGAGCTCGTGAAGGCACGGCCGCGCTGGATGGACATCATCGCCACGGGCCGAAGCGCGCCGGCGGCGCTGCTGGATCTGGCCGATACCGTCAGCGAGGTGCGCGAGATCAAACACCACTATCGCCTGGGCATCGAGTCGCGCGCCGGGATGGAGTATTGAGCGCTTCGCCGGAGACGTCGGGGCCGGCCGGCACGGCCTCGCCGGTCGCCACGCTGGCGGAGGCGGTGCTGCGCGGAGATTCGCGCTCGCTGGCCCGCGCGATGACGTGGGTCGAGAACGGGGACGCCGGTGCGGAGGGAATTCTGGAGGCGCTGTACGGAAAGCGCCCCGCGGCGCCGCGCGTCGGGTTCACCGGCCCGCCGGGAGCGGGGAAGAGCACGATCGTCGCGGAGTACACGCGGCTTCTTCGTGCGGAGGGAATCCGGGTCGGCATCATCGCGGTCGATCCGACGAGCCCGTTCACGGGGGGCGCGATCCTGGGCGACCGCGTTCGGATGAACGAGCACGCGACCGATGCCAAGGTCTTCATCCGCAGCATGGCGACGCGGGGAAGCTTGGGCGGTCTGGCCGCGCGGACCAGCGAGCTCTGCGAGCTGCTGGATGCCTGGGGGAGCCAGACGACGCTGGTGGAAACCGTCGGCGTGGGGCAGAGCGAACTCGACGTCGCGGAAGCGGCCGACACCACGGTCGTGGTGCTGACCCCCGAGTCGGGCGATGCCATCCAGGCCCTGAAGGCGGGGCTGATGGAGATCGCCGAGGTGATCGTGCTCAACAAGTCGGACCACCCCGGCGCCGACGCCATGGAGGCGGCGCTCCGCGCCTCGCTGGCCTTCCGGCCCGAGGCGCACCGGCCGCCGATCGTGCGGACCGTCGCCACGGCGCGGACGGGGTTCGAGGAGTTGCACCAGGCGCTGCGCGAGCATCGCGACTACGCGAGCCGGCCCGACGTGGCCCCCTCGCGCCGCCGCGAGAAAGTGCGCGCGCGGATCCGGCACGCCGTACGCGAGGGGCTTCTCGACGCCTGGCTGAGGCGTCAGGGGCTCGAGGCGCTCCTCGATGGAGCCGCCGAGGACGTGGTTGCGGGGCGGACCTCGCCCTACCGGGCCGCCCGGGATCTGATCGAAAGGATGACGCACCATGGCGAACGGTCGAACGCAAATGCCTCCTGAGACGCCGGCTTCCACGGGTGCCGCGCCCGCCACGGCCGGGGCCACGGGTGCCGCGCCCGCCGGGGCCGCGGCCAGGTCCGGCGCGCCCGCCGACCCGCGTTTCGAGACGATGTCCGGTATTCCGCTGAAGGCCGTCTACACGGAAGCCGATCGTCGCGCGGACTTGCAGGAGCGCCTGGGCGAGCCCGGCGCGTTTCCCTACACCCGCGCGCTCTTCCCCGAAGGCTACCGGACCCGCCTCTGGACGATGCGCCAGTTCGCCGGCTTCGGCTCCGCCGACGACACGAACCAGCGCTTCCACTACCTGCTGGGCCAGGGCGTGACCGGCCTCTCGACCGCGTTCGACATGCCGACCCTCATGGGCTACGACGCCGATCACCCGATGTCGCTGGGCGAGGTCGGCCGCGAGGGAGTGGCCGTCTCCACGCTCGAGGACATGGAGACCCTCTTCCGCGGCATTCCGCTCGACAAGGTCACCACGTCCATGACGATCAACGCGCCCGCCATCGTCCTCCTCGCGATGTACGTCGCGGTCGGCGAAAAGCAGGGGCTGAAGCCCTCGCAGCTGGGTGGCACGATCCAGGCCGATATGCTGAAGGAGTTCATCGCGCAGAAGGAGTGGATCTGCCCGCCGCGGCCGCACGTGAAGATCTGCGTCGACATGATCGAGTGGTGCGCGGCGAACATGCCGAAGTGGAACTCGATCTCGATCAGCGGCTATCACATCCGCGAGGCGGGCGCGACCGCGGCCCAGGAACTCGCCTTCACGCTGGCCGACGGCATCGGCTACGTCGAGGAGTGCGTGAAGCGTGGCATGGACGTGGACGATTTCGCGCCGCGTCTCTCCTTCTTCTGGGACGTCCACAACGACTTCTTCGAGGAGATCGCCAAGTTCCGCGCCGCGCGCCGCATCTGGGCAACCACGATGCGCGACCGCTTCGGCGCCAAGAATCCGCGCTCCTGGATGCTCCGCACGCACGCACAGACGGCGGGCGTGTCGCTCACGGCCCAGCAGCCGCTCAACAACGTGGCGCGCGTCGCGATCCAGGCCCTGGCGGCCGTTCTGGGCGGCACGCAGTCGCTCCATACGAACTCCATGGACGAGACGCTGGCGCTTCCGACCGAGGAAGCGGTGACCGTGGCGCTCCGGACGCAGCAAATCCTGGCCTACGAGACCGGCGTGGCGAACGTCGTCGATCCCTTCGGCGGCTCCTATTTCATGGAGGCGCTGACCGACACGATGGAGGCCGAGGCCCTCGCCACCATCAAGCGGATCGACGAGATGGGCGGCATCATCGCGGCGGTGGAGCGCGGCTATCCCCAGAAGGAGATCGCCGACTCCGCCTACCGATTCCAGCAGCAGGTGGAGCGGGGCGAGCGCGTGATCGTCGGCGTGAACAAGTTCGCGTCCGACGCGGACGAGCTTCCGATCCCGGTTCTCAAGATCGATCCGGACATCGAGCGCCGTCAGTCGGAGCGCGTGAAGTCGGTGAAGGCCACGCGCGACGCCGCGCGACACGCGGCCGCCATGAAGGCGCTTCGGGACGCCTGCATGAGCGACAAGAACCTCGTCCCGTTCGTCCTCGACGCCGTGAAGGCCCACGCGACGCTCGGGGAGATCAGCGACCTGTTCCGCGAGGCCTACGGCGTCTACCGCGAGCCCGCGGTTTTCTAGGAGGCGATACATGGCGCGCAAGATCCGGGTACTGGTGGGGAAGGTGGGGCTGGACGGTCACGATCGCGGCGCGAAAGTGGTCGCCAGCGCCACGCGCGACGCCGGGTTCGAGGTCATCTACACCGGGCTTCACCAGACGCCGGAGATGATCGTCCAGGCGGCGGTGCAGGAGGACGTCGACGTGGTGGCGCTCTCGATCCTCTCGGGCGCCCACATGACGCTCTTCCCGCGCGTGTGGCAGTTGATGCGCGATCGGGGTCTGAACGACGTTCTCCTGACCGGCGGCGGCATCATCTCGAAGGAAGACATGGAGGCGCTCCGGAAGCTGGGCGTCGGGGATCTCTTCGGCCCCGGCACCACGACGAGCGCGATCGTCGACTACGTGCGCGGCTGGGTGGCCGCGAACCGGGCCGGCAAGGTCGGCCTGGCCTCGTGAGCGGGACGGGGGGCATGAAAAAGGTCGTTCGCGACGCGCGCGAGGCAATGAACCGCGCGAAGATCCAGGACGGCGCGACGATCGTCCTCGGGGGGTTCGGCCTCTGCGGGATCCCCGAAAACATGATCGTGGCGCTCCGGGATTCGGGCGTGAAGGACCTCACCTGCGTCTCCAACAACGCGGGCGTGGACGAGTGGGGCCTGGGGCTCCTCCTCCAGACGCGCCAGATCAAGAAGATGATCTCCTCCTACGTCGGCGAGAACGCCACGTTCGAGCGACAGTTCCTGAGCGGGGAACTGGAAGTCGAACTGGTGCCGCAGGGCACCTTCGCCGAGCGGATCCGGGCCGGCGGCGCGGGCATCGGCGGCTTCTACACGCCGACCGGCGTCGGCACCCTCGTTGCCGAGGGGAAGGAGACGCGGGTCATCCAGGGGCGCGAGTACGTGCTCGAGATGCCGATCAAGGGCGACTTCGCTTTCGTGAAGGCGTGGCGCGGCGACCACGCGGGAAATCTGATCTATCGCCGTTCGACGCGAAATTTCAATCCGATGGTGGCGACGGCGGGCGCCTTCACCATCGCGGAGGTGGAGGAACTGGTTCCGACCGGTTCCTTCGATCCCGACGTCGTGGTCACGCCCGGCGTCTACATCGACGCGATCTTCCAGGGGACCTATGGACCCAAGCGAATTGAAAAGAGAACGAATCGTCCGAAGGGCGGCGCAGGAGCTTAAGGACGGTTTCTACGTCAACCTGGGCATCGGCATGCCGACCCTGGTGGCGAATCACATCCCCAGCGGTATGGAGGTCGTCCTCCAGTCGGAGAACGGCATCCTGGGCGTCGGCCCCTATCCCTACGAGGGAGAGGAAGACCCCGACCTCATCAATGCGGGGAAGGAGACGGTGACGGTCCTGCCGGGCGCCTCCTTCTTCTCCAGCGCCGATTCCTTCGCCATGATCCGCGGCGGCCACATCGACCTGACCAT
Source organism: Candidatus Eiseniibacteriota bacterium (assembly GCA_031421415.1). Taxonomy (GTDB): domain Bacteria; phylum Eisenbacteria; class RBG-16-71-46; order SZUA-252; family SZUA-252; genus SZUA-252. Next base: position 6,731 of record JANOOP010000389.1, on the reverse strand, counting down.
CCTGGGCGCCATGGAAGTGGACCAGGAGGGGAATCTGGCCAACTGGATGATCCCTGGAAAGATGGTGAAGGGGATGGGCGGCGCCATGGATCTCGTGGCGGGCGCGAAGCGTGTCGTGGTCACGATGCTCCACACCGCGAAGGACGGCTCCTCGAAAGTGCTGAAGAAGTGCACGCTCCCGCTCACGGGCCGGAAGGTGGTCGACCTCATCATCACCGATCTCGCGGTGATGGAGATGACCCCGCAGGGCCTTCGCCTGCTGGAGCGCGCTCCGGACGTCACGGTGGAACAGATTCGCGCCGCGACGGAAGCGGATCTCATTCTCGACGACGTGACCGTGATGCCGGTCTGACCGGCTCCTTGGGGGCACCATGACGATCGTGACGCCAGCAAGCGACATCGACTTCTACGAACTGACGGACGAGCAGGCGCTTCTCCGGAACACGCTGCGCGAGTTCGCCCAGGGCGAGATCGCGCCGCGCGCGGCGAAGGCAGACGAAACGGGCGAGTTCCCGTGGGAGAACATCCGCAAGATGCGGGAACTCGGTTTGTTCGGAATTATCTTCCCGCCGGAGTACGGCGGCGCCGGGCTCGACACCCTCTCCTACGCGATCGCGGTGGAGGAGATCTCGCGCGCCTGCGCGTCGACCGGCATCACGCTGGCGGCGCACACCTCGCTGGGGACCTGGCCGATCTACCGCTTCGGCACCGAGGCCCAGAAGCGGAAGTACCTTCCCGCGCTCTGCTCCGGCGAAAAGCTGGCGGCGTTCGGCCTCACCGAGCCCGAGGCGGGGTCCGACGCCGGCGGAACGAAGACGCGCGCGGTGAAGGAGGGGGACCGCTACACGGTCGACGGGCGGAAGATCTACATCACGAACGGCTCTGTCTGCGGCACGGCGGTCTTCACGGCCGTCACGACGCCCGGAGTGGGCGTGCGTGGAATCTCCTCGTTCATCGTCGAAAAGGGGACGCCCGGATTCTCCGCCGGCACGAAGGAGCGGAAGCTGGGTCACCGCGCCAGCGACACGGTCGAACTTCTCTTCGACAAGATGTCGATTCCAGCCGAAAACCTGCTCGGCGCCGAGGGAGAGGGCTTCAAGCAGTTCATGATGACGCTCGACGGCGGACGGATCTCGATCGGCGCCATGTCGGTCGGAATCGCGCAGGCCGCCCTCGACGCCGCGCTGAAGTACTCCCAGGAGCGGCGGCAGTTCGGCAAGGCGATCGCCGAGTTTCAGGCGATCCAGCTCCTCCTGGCCGAGATGGTCACCGAACTCGAATCGGCGCGGCTCCTGGTCTATCAGACCGCGCGCTTCAAGGACCGCGGCGGGCGCTTCACGCGCCACGCAGCCATGGCGAAACTGAAGGCCTCTACGATCGCGATGCAGTGCGCCAATCTCGCGATTCAGATCCACGGCGGGGCGGGGTACATGACCGACTACCCGGTGGAGCGCTACTTCCGCGACGCCAAACTGATGGAGATCGGCGAGGGAACCTCGCAGATCCAGATGCTCGTCATTGCTCGGGAAATGCTACGCGAGGCCGCGAGCCGTCCGGGACTCTGACCGGAGCCGCGCACTCGCATCGAGAGGAGAGTCCGTCGTGTCTGATCGTGATGCATTCATCGTCAGCGCCTGCCGTACCGCCATCGGCGAGTTCCAGGGGACGCTCGCCGGCATGACCGCGCCGCAGCTGGGCGCCATCGTCATTCGGGAAGCCGTGATCCGCGCCGGCATCGAGCCGGGGCAGGTGGAGGAAGTGCTCATGGGGAACGTCGTCCAGGCGTACGTGGGGCAGGCCCCGGCGCGCCAGGCGATGATCCACGCGGGCATCCCGAACACCGTCGCCGCGATGACGGTGAACAAGGTCTGCGGCTCCGGACTCAAGGCGGTCATGCTGGCCGCCCAGGCGATCCGTGCCGGCGACGCCGACATCATCGTGGCGGGCGGCATGGAGTCGATGTCGAACGTTCCCTACTACCTCCCGAAGGCCCGCACCGGCTACCGGCTTGGCCATGGGGAGCTGGTGGACGGCGTGATCCACGACGGGCTCTGGGATTCGTTCAACAATTTCCATATGGGCAGCGCGGCCGAGCTGATCGCCAAGAAGTACAACCTCACGCGCGAGGATCAGGACCGCTTCTCCATGGAGAGCCATCTGAAGGCGGCCAAGGCCCAGACGGCGAACGCCTTCAAGGACGAGATCGTCCCGGTCGTGATTCCGCAGAAGAAGGGCGACCCGAAGCCGTTCCTGGCTGACGAGCGGGTCCGCCCGGACACCACGATGGAGACCCTCGGGAAGCTCCGCCCGGCCTTCCAGAAGGACGGCACGGTGACGGCGGGGAACGCCCCGGGCCTCAACGACGGCGGCTCGGCGGTCGTCGTCATGTCGGGCGCGGCCTTGAAGCGGACCGGCTCCACGCCGCTCGCCCGCATCAACGGCTACGCCACCGGCGGCGTCGCGCCGGAGCTGGTCTTCTACGCGCCGGTCATCGCGGTGCGGAAGCTGGCGGAGAAGCTGGGGCGAAAGACGAGCGCGTGGGACCTGATCGAGGCCAACGAGGCCTTCGCGGCCCAGGCGATCGTGGACGCGCGCGAGCTGGAGTGGGATCCGGCGACGCTGAACGTGCGAGGCGGCGCGGTAGCGCTGGGTCACCCGATCGGCGCGAGCGGCGCCCGCATCCTGACGACGCTCCTCTACGCCATGCGCGACATGAAGAAGAAATCGGGCCTCGCGACCCTTTGCCTGGGCGGCGGCAACGCGGTCGCACTGAGCGTGGAGGCCGCATGAGCGCGACGACGCAGGCTCTGAAGCCGGTGCTGGTGATCGGGGCCGGCACCATGGGGAACGGCATCGCCCAGACCTTCGCCACCGGCGGTCACCCGGTGCTCCTGCTCGAGGCGAACGAGGCGGCGCTGAAGCGCGGCCTGGCGGCCATCGAGAAGAGCCTGGCCAAGTTCGTGGAAAAGGGGAAGCTCGACGCGGCGAAGCGCGACGAGACGCTGGCGCGGATCGCGACGCGAGAATCGGATTTCCCGATGGACGCCTGCGCCTTCGCGGTGGAGGCGGTGCCGGAGAAGTTCGAGATCAAGCGCGCGGTATTCCAGTCGCTCGACCAGAAGCTTCCGCCCGACGCCATCTTGGCAACGAACACGTCGTCCCTCTCCATCACGGAGCTGGCCGCGACGACCCAGCGGCCGCGCCGGTTCGTCGGCATGCACTTCATGAATCCGGTTCCGCTCATGCCGCTCGTGGAGGTCGTGCGCGGCCTCGACACCAGCGACGAGACCGTGGCCGAGACCGTGGAACTCTCCAAGGCGCTCGGCAAGACGCCGGTCGTCGTGATGGATCGTCCGGGCTTCGTGAGCAACCGAATCCTCATGCCGATGATCAACGAGGCGGCCTTCACGCTCCTGGAAGGCGTGGCCGACCGCGAGGCGATCGACACGGTCATGAAGCTCGGCATGAATCATCCGATGGGCCCGCTGGCCCTGGCCGACCTGATCGGCATCGACGTCTGCCTCGACATCATGAACGTGCTCCACGAGGGATTTGGAGACAGCAAGTACCGGCCCTGCCCGCTCCTCAAGTCGATGGTGGCGGCGGGCCGCCTCGGCCGGAAGTCGGGCCGCGGCTTCTACGAGTACGCATGATCCGTCCCCCGGCGGCGCGCTCATGAATTTCCAGCTGACGGAAGAACAGGAGATGCTGCGCGCGGTCACGCGCGAATTCGCCGAGGGCGAGATCGCCCCGATCGCGGCGAGGATGGACGAGGAGTGCGCCATCCCCGGCGAGCTCCGGAAGAAGCTCCGCGACCACAATTTCTTCTCGCTTCTGATCCCCGAGGAATACGGCGGCGCCGGCATCGACCAGGTCGCCTACGCCGTCGTCCTGGAGGAACTCGCGCGCGCCTCGGCCGCGGTCGCCATCACGGTCTCGGTGCACAACTCGGTCGGCGCGGCGCCCATCCAGATCTTCGGCACCGAGGCGCAGAAGAAGAAGTGGCTGCCGCTCCTGGCCCGGGAGTACCTGGGCGCCTTCGCCCTCACGGAGCCCGGCTCCGGTTCGGACGCGGCGGCGCTCATCACCCGCGCCGAACTGGACGGAGGCGCGTACGTCCTGAACGGGTCGAAGACGTTCATCACGAACGGCGCCTTCGCCGACCTTTTCTTGGTCATGGCGCGAACCAGCACGGAGCAGAAACACCGCGGCATCACGGCCTTCCTCATCGAGCGGAACTCGCCGGGGATGCGGATCGGGAAGTCGATCCACAAGATGGGTCTCCTCGCCTCCGACACGACGGAGTTGATCTTCCAGGACTGCCGCGTTCCCGTGGAGAACCGCCTGGGCGACGAGGGGCACGGCTTCAAGGTCGCCATGCAGGCGCTGGACGGAGGCCGGATCGGCGTCGCCGCGCAGGCGCTCGGCATCGCGCAGGCCTCCCTGGACGCCGCGGCCAGGTACTCCAAGGAGCGGAGCCAGTTCGGCCGGACGATCTCCGAGTTCCAGGCGATTCAGTGGATGATCGCGGACATGGCCACCGAGATCGAAGCCGCGCGGCTCCTCACGCTCCGCGCGGCGTGGCTGAAAGACCAGGGGCTCCCGTGCGGCCCGCAGGCGTCGATGGCGAAGCTGCTCGCCTCGCGCATGGCCCGGGTCTCCGCCGACTACGCAGTCCAGATCCACGGCGGGTACGGCTACACGAAGGAATTCGCCGTCGAGCGCTACTACCGCGACGCGAAGGTGACCGAACTCTATGAAGGCACGTCGGAGATCCAGCGCATCGTGATCGCCGGCTCGATCCTCCACCCCAAAGACCGGAAGACCGCCAAGTGACCCCGATCCCTCGCTCCAAAGTCGCCGTCCTGAAGACCACGCCGGCCACGGCGGTGGCCGATTTCGGCCGCCTCATGGAACTGGCCGACATGCGCCAGGAGTTGGACCCGAAGCAGACGACCTTGCTGAAGATCAACATCTCCTGGCACGTCTACTACCCGGCCTGCTCCACGACCCCGTGGCAACTCGACGGCGTCATCCGGGGACTTTTGGCCGCGGGCTTCGACAAGAGCCGGATTCTCGCCGCGCAAAATTCGACGGTCGTCGTCGATCCGCACGTCGGGGTTCGGAACAACAAGCTGGAGTCGGTGTTGGACTCCTTCGGGATCCGCTCCGTCTGGCTCAATGACAAGGAGAGCGAGGCCGACTGGATCCGGTACGAGCCGAAGGGGAAGATGCTCGTGCTGAACGAGGTCTATCCCGACGGGCTCATGATCCCGAAGACGCTCATCGGGGCGAACATCGTTCATCTGCCGACGCTGAAGACGCACGTCTTCACGGAGATGACGGGCGCCATGAAGAACGCGTTCGGCGGGCTCCTTCATCTGAAGCGGCACTGGACGCACAGCGTGATTCACGAGACGCTGGTCGACCTCCTGACGATCCAGAAGGAGATCCACCCCGGCATCTTCGCGGTGATGGACGGCACGGTTTCGGGCGACGGCCCCGGGCCGCGCGCCATGAGGCTCCGCGTCACGAATCTGATGCTGGCGTCGCGCGACCAGGTCGCCATCGACGCGACGGCGGCGAAACTGATGGGGTTCGACCCGCTCACGATCAAGTTCCTGCGCCTGGCGAACGACGCCGGCCTGGGAAACGCCGATCCGCGGAACATCGAGCTGGTGGGGGACGACGTCTCGGATGTGAACCTCCACTATGCCCGGAACGAGAACACGTTCGCGTCGAAGGGGCAGAAGCTGATCTACCACGGGCCGCTGAAGCCGCTGGAGAAAATTCTTCTCCAGAGTCCGCTCGTGCCGTGGTCGTACGCGGCCTCGCGGGCCTACCACGACGGATACTGGTACCCGTTCGTCGGAAAGCCGCGAAAGGCCGAGATCATGAAGACCGGTTGGGGAGCGTTGTTCCGCGACGGGTACGAGCCAAAGGGCGCCGAGTAGGCCGGGGCGCCTCGCGGCCAGGAGGTCGTATGGGTAGGGATGCCAGCAGGACGGTCGTGGCGGCGCTCGCGCTGATCGCGGCGATGTCGCTCGCGGGGAGCGCGCGCGCGCAGAGCGGCGGCGAGGAGCCGATCATGCTTCCCGAGGACTCCTCGGCGGCCCCGCGCCAGCAGGCGTTGCCGGCCGATTCGTACGTGGCGGAGGTGGTCGACTCGACCTTCTTCGTGGGGCCGGCGGAGTTCTTCGCGCTCGATCTGCCGACAACCGGGTCGGGGATCGAGGGGACGCACCTCACCGGCACGGTCACGGCGTCGGGCAGGAAGCGCGACATCGTCGTGCGGCTCTTCTCGGGGACGGAGTACGACCGCTGGCTGAAGAAGCGGGGTGGGCCCCAGGCGAAACCGTTCTGGGTATCGCCCAAGTCGCGCGTGATCGCGCTGGACCACGACCTTCCGGCGGGCCAGCCGGTGGTGCTCCTCCTCGACAACGGCTACTCGATCCGGACGCCGAAGCGCGTCCACTGCCAGTTGCAGATCCAGTACCGCCGCCTCGATGGAGCGGCCGTGCGGCGCCCCGCCAGGAACGCCGCGCCGGGCGGCACGCCTGCCTTGCCGGCGGGGGACGACGTCGTGCCGACGCCGCGCAGCAACGAGGAAGAGGTGCTTCCGCCTCCTCCGCCGCCTCCTCCCGACAACGGCGGGAACTGAGGCGTCGGCGCGCCCGGGCCGAGGGTAGCCCGGCGGTTAGTTCGAGGGCTCTACCTTTTCCGCGGAAGCC
>JANOOP010000388.1:0-6754 GCA_031421415.1 Candidatus Eiseniibacteriota bacterium | reverse complement strand
CTGGGCGATGTCGATCCGCTGGGTCGCGGCAACCGATTCATAGAAGCCAACGAGGTCACCCAGATAGCCACGTAGGGCTTCGAGCACCGAGGCGAAGGGAACGCGCCCCACCTTGTACTGCGCCACGGCACTCGAAACGGTCGCATCCGACTGGATGAGCACCCCCGAGCGGTACAGGCGGTTCGTCTCGCGCAGGGCTGTGAGGATCGCGCGCCGTTCCTCCAGCCTTTGCCGAACGAGACGCCGGATGGTCTCGACGCCACTTTCAGCCGCTTGCCCACGCAGCCGGTACTCGCTGACCGCCTGGGACTGCTTGCTGGCCGCCCAGAGGGGGAGGGGTACCGACACTCCCGCCTGCCACATCGGCTCGAACGCGCCGCCGCGCGGCATCACGCCCCCGATTACAGTCAGGTCCGGGAAATAGTCCTTCCTCGCGAGCGACACGAGAGCGCCCGACAGTTCCGCCGCGAGCCGCGCCTTGCGCAGTTCCGGACTCCTGGCCTCGACAGCGGCTTCGGCACTCGACGAATCGGGCAACGAAGGATCCGCCAGATCGCCGAGGGACATTACAGTAGGAATCGGGCGACCGAGCGGAAGCCCCACGGAACGATTCAGCACGGCCAGGCGGCGCCTCTCCTCCGCCACCAGCGCCCAGCGCTGCTGCTGAAGACGGCTTCGCTCGAGCTGGGCTCGCAGAACGTCCGATTGCGCACCCTCCCCGGTCTCGTAGCGCGATCGCGAGAGTCCTTCTGCTTGTATCCAGAGTACTTCGAGCGTTCCAAGGATCCTGATCTGGTCGCGCACGAGGAGCAGGTCCAGGTACCCGCGCTCGACCTCGGCCTGTACCGACAGGCGGGCCCGCTCGAGATCGGCCTCGGACTGCTTCGCTCCCAGCGATTGCGTCCTCGCCCGGAGCCCACGCTTGCCGTACCAGGGAAACGTTTGCGCGACCGCTATGGACCAGTAGCTCGTCTCCATCTCCCCGATCTGGAGGCCCTTGAAGCCGTCGTTCTGGATGCCGAGCGAAAGGACGGGGTCGGGCAGCGCGCGCGCCTGCGGCACGCGAGCCAGGTCCGCTTTCACCGTCGCCTGCGCCTGCACAAGTTCGGGTCGGTTCCCGAGGGCTTCCCGCAGCAAGCCTGCAAGTACGGAATCCCGTCCGAGTTCCGCACCGCCCGGCGTTGCGCTCGCGGGCTGCACGAGCATGGGGCCGACGGCGACGGCGAGATACATGGCGATCCTGAACAGACCCCGGAATGCCTGCTTCTGCCCAATGCCTGGAAGGCTCATCGCGTCCCCCGTGCTACTCGAAGATCAGACTGCCAGCGACCATATCCATCGCGCAGGCGTAACGAATCGCGCCAGGCTTGCGCGGCGTGAAGCGGACCTCGACCGGCTTGTTCAGGGGCAGCGGCTTCTTGATTCCAAAATCGTTGACGACGATGTCGGTCGCGCAGGTACGCTCGACCTTGCGGGTGACGACGAGCCTCACGGACTGCCCCGCCTTCAGGCGGACGGAGGCCGGCTCGAATCCATTCTTCGTCACGGTGATGACAATCCGCTGCTCACGGTTTGCCGCTGGCGCAGCACCCACCGAGGTGCTCATGCCTGCGAGGGTCGTCACCAGTGCCAAGGTTCCAATAAGGAGCCTCATCGGTTTCTCCTGTCTGGCCGCGATGGACCAAAGAGTCGAACGAATAATCGGTTGGATAGATTGATCGCCCCGAGTAGCGCAGGGCACTTCGAGACGTCTAGTGAGCGGAAATTCATGAGGTCCTCTCCTCCATCGTTCCTGGGGGAATCGACCGGCGTGCCGCTGTCGGCGCCGAGGGCGCCGAGGCGGACGAATGCCGTGCGGGCGCGCGGAGCCGATGGCGGGCGCGTCCGGAATGGCGGAGGGATCTAGAGAAGGAGGTGCGTCGTCCGGGTCGAAGGGGCGTGCGGGGGCGAGGCGCGGCAGGCTTCACTGTCGCGAGCGGCCGGGGCGGCCGGAATCGACACCCCGTCGATCGCGATCGTCGCGGCGGCGAGATCGGGCGACTGAAGCGGCTTCGGCGCCACGCCGATGGAGCCGGCCTGCGCGGAGACGCTCTCTGGCGTCGGGGGGAAGCGGCAGCAAGCTGCCTCGAGCGTGGGGATCGCAGACGCGGCCGACGCAGCGGGAGTGCAATAGGAGCACGCCATGGCGGAGGCCGCGATCGTCCGCGGCATGGAGCAAGCATTGCCCTTCGGGGCGAGAAACGCCGTCCAGGGAACTCCGACCAGTGCGATGAGCAGGATGACCACGAACCGCTTCACAATTGAATCTCCCATGAGTCGCTCAACGACAGGATACGGTTCGACGTCGCTTCCTGATACCCCGTCCCGGGCATTCTGCGCCATGTCAGACGCGTGCATCAACACTTCTCCATCGGCACGATGGTATCCGTCCTCCACATCCTAACGGAGTAGTCTCGACAATCGCCTGTCTTTCAACGGCTTCCCGTCCGTCTGGCAGCCGGGACAGTAGAAGGTCTCGTGGTCGGCGTAGGAGACGCGGGCCACCGTCGCCCCGCAACGCGTGCAGCGATCGCCAGCGTGATCGTGCACCGCGTAGTGCGGGGAGGGCTCGCGCTGCGGCAACTCCCCCGCCATCGCCTCGCGCAGAAGCGCGGTCTGGCGCTCCAGCACCGCCAGGATCGCGTCGTGGAGCCTCACCCCCTCCTCGTCACTGGTACGGCCGGTCAGCGCCATCGGTGACAGCCTCGCTTCGTAGAGGATCTCGTCGGAGAGGCCGTTGCCGATTCCGGAGAGCGCCCGCTGATCGGTGAGAAAGGTCTTCAGCTGGCGCGACCCCGCCCGGAGCGCGCGGAGCAGGTCGTCGCGGGAAAGCTCGCCGCGCGAAGGGTCGGGACCGACCGCCGCCAGCTCGGCGACCGCGTCGACCTCCTCCGCCAGCCAGAGCCGCGCGCGCTTCTCCGTCCCATGCTCCACCAGCCGCAATTCACTTCCGTCGTCGAACACGAGGCGCGCGGAGAGCTGCTTCGGGCCTGGCCCCGCCTTCTTCTTCACCGCGCGGGATTTCCCCGCGGCGGGCTCCGCGATCTGCAATCTCCCCAGCCGCATCAGGTGAATCACGATCGCGCGCCGCGACTCGGTCTCGAGCACGATGTACTTCCCCTTCCTGGTGGGAAGGCTCAGGTATTCGCCGACGAAGGAGTCGGGTGTGGGGGAGGCGGACATCAGTAAAGCGGGCTGACGGATTTCCAGCGCTTCGATCCGGCGGCCGGCAATGCGCGACGCGAGGTTTTCGACGAGGACTTCGAGGAACGGAAGTTCGGGCACGGCCGTGGTCGGCGCGCGCGGCGCTCTAGTCGAGGCGCGTCGCGACGATCAGCTTCGAGTGGAACGGCTCGCCCAGCGGTTTCACGAAGCGAACGCCGAACCGCTCCTGGGCCAGCCACTCGCATACCTGATCCGAAGACCAGGCCCGTCCGTGTCCGAAGAGGGTGAACATGAGGAGGGAGAAGAGCGCGACGGGAGGCTCGGGCGCGTCACCCGCTTCGGGCATGACGCCGTGAATGAGAATCGATCCGCCGGGGCGGAGCGCCTCCCAGGCACGTTTCAGAATTCCAAAAGCATGCTCCTCGGTCTCCGTCTGGATGACGTTCGAGAGAAGCACTGTGTCGACCGGCCCGGGGAACGGGTCGTGGCGGTAGTCGCCCGAGTGGTACTCGATCTGTTCTTCCAGACCCTCGGCGTGCAGGATGTCGCGCGCGACCTCCAGGGTCGGGGCGAGATCGTAGAGATGCGCCTTGAGATCCGGCGTCTGCCGCGCGTAGGTGGCGGAGAAGATTCCCGAACCGCCGCCGACGTCGAGAAGGCTCGACCCGGCAAGGAGCGGCGCCATTTGGACGAGGCGAAGCGCCGCCTCGCGGCTCCCCGTGTGAACGGCGCGGATGTAGCGGCGGACCCGGCTCGGGTCGCCCTGGAGAATGGCGTCGCCGGTGAGCGGATAGCGGGGCGTTCCCTCGCGCACGCCGCGCGCCAACTCGCCCCAGGCGTGATAGAGGTCCATCGTCATCTCGATCTGGCCCGTCGCATCTCCATCGACTCCCGGCACCAGATAGGGAGCGAGGTCGCGCGGCAGGACGTAGGTCGGGCCGTGCCGCTGCAGCGCGCCCAGCGACACGAGCGCCTCGAGCAGCGCGCGCATGCCGTGCGGGTCGCTGGCGCAGGCCTTCGCCAGATCCTCGGCCGTCTGGGGACGGCGGTGGATCTCGCTGAAGACACCGAGCGAGTACGCGGCTGTCATCGCCGCGGTCGTCTGATAACCGAACAGAAGGGCGCGAAGCCTCGCGAGCGGCGGCTGCTCCGGCGCGGGGACAGGCATCGGCGGACCGAGGCCCGCGCTCGAAGGAAGCGGGCGCTGCGGGCGATCGGAACGCACAGGACGCATGGGGCGCTCGGAACGATCGTGGCGGACCGGAACCTCGGCGGGGACGGGGCGCTCGAAACGCGCCGGGCGTTCGCCGCGGGGTTCGATGCGATCCTTCCTCTCGAAACGGTCCGGACGGGGCGAACGCTCGCGATCGGGACGGAACCCTCCTTCGGGCCGCGGCCCGGAAGAACGAGGACCGCTGGGACGGGGACCGCGATCGGGGCGCGCTCCGCTCGCCGGGCGGAAGCCCTGGCCGCCGCCATACCCACCGCCTCCCTCGCGCCCGGGCCGCTCGAAGCGGGTCGGGCGCGAACTGGAACTGGGTCGCGAACTGGAACTGGTACGAGGTCCGGAGCTGGGTCGCGAGCGGGGTCCCGAAGGCCCGCTGGGTCCACCCTCGCGGCGGTATCCGCCGCCGGGGGTCGCGGGGCGCTCGTAATGGTTCCGGGGACGCCGCGTGTCCTCGTAACGGGTGCCGCGATCCTTCCGTCCCTGCTGGCGCTGAAGGTCCTTCATCGCCGCGAGTTCTTCCGGAGGAATGCTCGTGCCGTACTGCGGATGTTCCTTGGGTCCGGTCGGCCTCTGGTAATCGCGCGCGGGGCGCGGCCTGCCTGTCCCACTCGCGGGACGCGGCGAACTTGTCCCCCCCGCGGGGCGCGGCCGGCCGGTACTGCTCGCGGGGCGCGCCCTGCCCGTCCCGCCCGCGGGACGCGGACGAGCGGAAGGGGGGCCGAACGAGGGCCTCGACTTGGGTCCAGGCTTCGGGCGCCGACTCGGCGGAGGTGTCATGGGCGGGTCGAACTCATGAGAGTAGGGCGCACTCTACCATCCAGAAACTCATCCGTCGAGCGCCGCGCGCACGAGGTCGCTCAGGACCTTCCCGTCGGTGCGGCCGGCGGCCCGGGCCTGGGCTTCCTTCATGACCCGGCCGAAGTCCTTGGCACTGGTGGCGCTCAGGTCGGAGAGGACCTGCCCGACCAGCGTTTTCGCCTCCTCGGGAGTGAATGGCCGGGGCAGGAACTCCTGAACGACCGCGAGTTCCTCCCGGATCGTCCGCGCCTGCTCCGGGTGGCCCAATTTCTCGTATTCCGCGGCGGAGTCCCGCAGCTTCTTCCCATAGGCCCCGAGGACCTGGATCACCTGGGGATCGGCGAGGATCTCGATCGAGGCATCCTTCTTCTTCTCCAGCAGGACCTGGCTCCGCATCATCCGGAGCGTCCCCAGGCGGGCCTGCTGGCCCGACTTGAGCGCCTGCTTCATTTCCTCGTTCAGACGTTCTTCCAGCATGGCAATCCTCAAGGCTTCACGGGAAGGCCGGATCGGCCCCGATCGGGTCGCGGCGGCGTCTCTCGCCGCAAGGCGGCAAAGTATAACAGAATCTTGACATAGGGGCCAAAGCGGGACACACTCGCGCGATTCTTTCCCCCACTGTCGGAATTCGGAGGCGTACCTCATGTCCTCGTTGTTCTCGCGCGCTGCCGTTCTTCCTGCCGCGGTCCTCCTCGCGCTTGTCGCCGGTAGCGACCCGCGGGCGCATGCCGTGGAGGAGCGCGCGTGGGTCTCCCTCGAAGGGGGAGTCGCCGCGTTCGACCCCGAGCAGGCGCTCAAAGACAGTCCCGGCTACGGCATACGAGGCGGATACTTCTTCAACCGCTGGGTCGGTGTCGAGGGGCTCTTCGCCACGTCGTCCCCCCATCTCGAACAGCCCGCGACGGGAAGCGGCTCTTTTTCGCACTTCGGCGGGGGTCTTATTGTAACGCCCGACCGTTATCACTGGGTTCTCCCCTACCTCTATGCCGGTCTCGGATCGGCCAGCGCGGAAAACGTCGCCGGCTCGAAGTCGGCCAGCGCGATCCATGGCGGCGGCGGCGTGGTGGTTCGAGCCGGCGAGCGCCTCGGCTTCCGCCTCGACGCGCGCGACATCAGCTATTCGCAAGAAGGCGGACCGGGTCGCGCCACGCGCGTGAACACGTTCTTTCTCTCTGCAGGCGTGACGGCCCTCTGGGGCGGGCGCCCGCGGGACACCGACGAGGATGGCGTCCCCGACAAGCGTGATCAATCGCCCAGCACGCCTCGCGGCGCGGTTGTCGCCGCCAATGGCGCTCCGCTCGACGGCGACGCCGACGGAGTCTTCGACGGCCTCGATCAGCAGCCGGCCACCCCGAAGGGCGCCGTGGTCGACGCGCAGGGCGTCTTCGTCGACAGCGACAAGGACGGCGTTCCCGACGGCATCGACCAGTGCGCCGAAACGGTCGCGGGCGTCGTGGTCGACGCGCAGGGCTGCGGCGTCGACAGCGACGGCGACAAGGTGTTCGACGGCCTCGACAAGTGCGC
>JANOOP010000387.1:0-4499 GCA_031421415.1 Candidatus Eiseniibacteriota bacterium | reverse complement strand
CTCCTTCCCCGTCCCGCTCTCCCCGGTGAGGAGAACCGCGCTGTCGGTGGGAGCAACCTTTTCGATCAGATGAAAAACGCGCTGCATCCGCGCGCTGACGCCGATGAGGTTTTGGACGACCGCGCGCCGCTCCCGCTCGACCTCACGCTTCCGGGCGCGCGCCTCGGCCGGCGAGGCCGCTCCCGCGTCGCCGACCTCCCAGAGACCCCGGGCCTCCGGATCGGTCGAGGCAAGCTCCGCCGGTGCGCGTTGACCCGAGGACGGGCGCTTCCTAGAATCGCGGCCTGATTGAGTCATCTCGAACGGACGCTCCTCTTCGTCGGCGTGGCGGCGGCGGGCCTGACGGCCGCCACCGGATTCGCGGACGGTTCCCACGCGGGCCGGCTACTCGTTCCGTGGCTGTCGGCGCACGCCTGCTATCTTTTCGCCGTCTGGCTCGTCTTGCGGCGCGGCGCCCGCCTCCGGACGTGGCTCCTGATCGCGATCGGGCTCCTGCCGCGGCTCCTGCTCCTGCCGTCGGAACCCCGCCTCTCGGAAGACCTCTACCGCTACCTCTGGGATGGACGCCTCGTCGCGGAGAGGGTGAATCCATTCCTCCACGCGCCGGCCGACTCCGCCCTGGCACGCTACCACGACGCGCTCCTGGGACGCCTCAATCACGCGGACGTGCCGACCATTTACCCGCCCATGGCGCAATTCCTCTTCGGCGCGGCGTCCCGTCTGGCGACCGAGCCGTGGGCCTGGAAGGCGACGCTTCTGGGGCTCGAGGCGCTCCTTCTCGCGGCCCTCCTGTCGCTCCTCCGCGCGCGGGGACAGCCGCGCGAGCGGCTCCTTCTCTACTTCTGGAATCCGCTCGTGGTCGTCGAGAGTTTCGGGAGCGGCCACGTCGACCTGGCGGCCGCGGCCTTTCTCCTCTTCGCGCTCGCGCTTCACGAACGGGAGCGCCCCCGGCTCTCGGGCCTGGCGCTCGCCGCCGCCGCGCTCGTGAAGTATATGCCCCTTCTCCTCGTGCCGGCGCTACTCCGCCGCCGGGCCTTCGGAACGCTGGCGGCCGCGGCGCTCACGGCGGCCGCGCTCTTCGTTCCGTTCCTGGCCGCCGGCCCCGCGCTCTGGACCGGCCTCGCGACCTACCTCCGCCATTGGGAGTTCAACGGCTCGCTCTACGCGCTCGCCAGGCCGCTCTTCGACACCGGGGAGCCGCCGCGCCTCTTGCTTGCCGCGCTCGTGGCGGCGGCGACGCTGGTGGTGTCGCTGCGGGCGCGGACTCTCTCGGGCGCGGCGCTCTGCCTCCTCGCCGTCTGGATTCTCGCGAGCCCCACCGTCTATCCCTGGTATCTCGTCATGCTGGTCGCGCTCCTGCCGCTCCATGCCGACGCGGGGCTTCTCCTCTTCAGCGGAACGGTCGCGCTTTCGTACGTGGCGCTCGGGGCCGCGCGCGTCACAGGAGCCTGGGAGCTGCCGGGCTGGATTCCGTGGGTCGAGTACCTGGGCTGGGCGACCGCGGCCGCGGCGGCGCTGGCGTTCCGCGCGCGCGGCTACCGGCGCGCGGAGGCGTGCGCCACGGAGAGCACGCCGACGTAGAGAAAGCCGAAGAGGTAGAGCAGGAAGAACGGGATCGACGCGAAGCGGGCGGTGTGGAAGAGCGAGACCATGGCCCACGCGAAATAGCCGCCGAGGGCGAGTTCCAGGAGGGCCCAGCCGCTGACCGGCGCCCGATACCCCTTTCTCCGCCACGAGTCGCCACGCCCCGCGATCCGGAACTTGGGCGTGCGGATGAACGCGCCCCGCGTCCCGAAGAGCGCCCCCAGCACGGCCCGCGTATTGTTCACCGCGAGGCCGATTCCGAGCGACATCACGAACGGAAGATACTGGATCCGCTTTCTCCACCCGCCGCGCAGGTCGTTCTGCGCGACTCCGAAGTAGACCAGCGTGGAGGCGGTCGCCGTCAGGAACAGGAGTGTGTCGGCGACGGTGAAGAGGAGGCTCCGGCTCTCGTAGCGCTCCAGCACGACGGGATAGACGATCAGGGAGAGAAGGAGGAGCGCCACGTAGGCGACATTGTACGTGAGGTGAAAGGTCGCCTCGATCTTCACGCCGAGCGGCGCCGGCGATCGCCAGATCGCCGGGAGGAGCTTCCGCGCCACCTGGATGGAGCCCTTCACCCAGCGGTGCTGCTGGGCCTTGAAGGCGTTCATCTCCACCGGCAACTCCGCCGGACAGGAGACGTGGGGCGCGAAGACGAAGCGCCATCCCTTCATCTGCGCGCGGTAGGAGAGGTCGAGATCCTCCGTCAGCGTGTCCGACTGCCAGCCCCCCGCGTCACGGATGCAGGCCTTGCGCAGAATTCCGGCCGTGCCGTTGAAATTGAAATACGACCCTCCCACCATGCGCGCCGTGTGCTCCACGACGAAGTGCCCGTCGAGGGAGATCGCCTGCGCGCGGGAGAGAAGCGAGTAGGTCTCGTTCAGGTGCTCCCATCGCGATTGCACCATGCCGACCGTCTCGTCCTGGAAGTACGGCACGAGCGCGCGGAGGAATCCCGGCGGCGGAACAAAGTCGGCGTCGAAGATGGCGAGGAGATCGCCCGACGCTCGTTCCAGGCCATGCTGAAGCGCTCCCGCCTTGAAGCCCGAGCGATCGGCGCGGCGGACGTGCGCCACGTTCACGCCGCGAAATCGCCACCACGCGATGCGCGCCGCCGCGATCTCGCTCGTGACGTCGGACGAATCGTCGAGCAACTGGATCTCCAGCCGTTCGCTCGGATAGTCGAGGGAGGCCGCCGCGTCGAGGAGGCGCTCCACGACGTACTGCTCGTTGTAGACCGGAAGCTGCACCGTAACGCGCGGCCATTCGGCCGGAGGCGCGGGAGGGATGGCGGCGAGACGATTTCGATGGCCGCGGCGATAGAGGCGAACGAGATGGAGGCGGTGGATTCCGAACGTGGCCAGCACGACCCAGACGAGGAGATAAACCGCGAGGAGAAGGTCGCCGGCCAGGGGCGATCGGAGAAAGATCGGGAGCGTCATCGGGGCGCCCATCCTATCGGTCCTGGCCTCCCTGTCAACGGGGCGCGGCCACAGGCGTGGCCTGAGGAATTGACCGCGGGGCCACGGCTCTGCTAACCTGCCGCCAGGCAAGGAGTTGCTGTTCACCTGGGCAGGGAGGCCGCACGTGGCGCGCGCGTTTCTCATCGGGAACGGTTCGCTGACCGCCTCGGGCGACCGAAGCGGCGCGCTCCTGGAGCTATACGTTTCCTCGCTCTCTCCCGAGACACAGATCATCCGCCGGCCGGCCCGGCTCGGCCTCGCCGTCGATGGCATCCTCCGCTGGCTCCCCGATGGATTCGAGACGCGCGCGGGCGAACCGACCGACGCGCCGATCGCCGACCTCTCGCTCCTCTCCACCGACCCGGCTCTCGGGCTGGAACTCTGGATCGAGAGCTACGTCGACGCGCGGCTTCCCGTCCTGGTCCGCCGCGTGCAGGTCACGAATCGCGGAGACGTCCACCGGGCGCTGGCGCTCTATTTCCATCATGACTTCCGCCTCGCCGCGGGGCGACCGCACGAAAGCGCGCGACGCGACGCCGAATCGGGCGGACTTCTTCACACGTCCGGAAGGCGCGCCATTCTCTTCAACCTCGAGGGTCCAGAGGGAACCGGCGTGCCGCTCGCCAGGACCGCGGCCCGCGCCGCGGAGGCCTCCGCCGGCGCGGATGCCGAAGCGCTGGAAGGCCGCGCGAGGCCGCGGGCGGAGGCGGCGGGATTCGCCGATTCGGTCGGCGGCGTCGCGCTCTCGCTTCCCGCGGGCGGCTCCGCGATGATCACCGCGTGGCTGGCCTGCGCGACCTCGCCCGAGGAAGCGCGCTCGCTCGACGCCGCGTTTCGGCGCGAGGGGATCGCGGCCTCCCTGACGCGCACGCGCGGCCACTGGAATCTCTGGTCGAGCGAGGGGGCGCGCGAGTTCGCCGACCTCCCCGAAGCGGTCGGCGCGGTCTACGGACAGAGTCTCCTCGCGCTTCGTCTTCACCAGACTCCGGAGGGGGCGATCGTCTCGGGCGTGGAGGAGAGTTCGTCCCCCGCCGCGGGAGCCGAGGCGCGCTGGTGCTGGCTCGCGGACGCGGCGATCGCCGCCGATTCGCTCGGCCGGGCCGGCTATCTCGGCGCGGCGCGGCGCTACTTCTCCTTCGTCGCCGATGCCGCGCGTCGCGCGGGGCGGCTCACCCCCGCCTACGAATCGTCCGGAGAGGCGGTCATGGTCGCGGGCGAGCCGGAGGCATCGATCCTCGGAACGGCGCTCCACGTCTGGGCCGCCGCGCGTCATCTGGAGCGGGACCGCGACGTCGAGTTCCTGGCGCCGATGTGGGAGGCGCTCCTCGTTCCCGCGGCGGAGCGATTGGCGGGATCGATCGATTCTCGCACCGGCCTCCCCGCTTCGACCGACTGGTGGAACGAGCGCGGCGGCTTCCACGCCCCCGTCTCCGGCGCGGTGCGCGGCGGGCT
>JANOOP010000386.1:0-6635 GCA_031421415.1 Candidatus Eiseniibacteriota bacterium | reverse complement strand
GTCGACGACCGTGATGCCGTCCGGCCGCTTCCACGTCGCCTCGACCGGACAGACGGGCACGCACGGAGGTTCGTCGCACTGCATGCAGGGCCGCGGCATGAACCGCAGCTGGACATTCGGGTAGGTCCCGATCTCCTGCTGGACGACCGGCCGGTAGACGACGCCCGGCGGGAGCTTGTTCTCCGCGATGCAGGCAACCGTGCAGGCGTGGCAACCGACACACTTGCGTGTGTCGATGACCATGGACCAGCGGCGCTGCTCCATGGGCTTGGCCATCGCCCTGGCGAGTTCGCGCTGCATGCGGATGAGAGGATCCGCCTCGGCCGAGGCGGGAACGGTCTCGAGGACCGGGAGCTCGCGGACTGTTCCCGCCGGGGATTTTCCACCCACGCTGCCGGCGATGCGCGCCGTCAGGACCGCCCCGATGGCGGCCGCGGCACCGGCCGACGCCAGGGTGAGTCCGCGCACGAAGTCGCGACGGCTCAACTGGTCCGAGGGCGCTCCCGCGTCGCTCGTGCTTCGATCGACCAGCGCCTCGGACGGACCTCCGGATGTGTCCGGCGTCCCGCCTGGTTCTCGTCGCTCGCTCACGGCCGGACCCTCCTCACTTGTAGTTGTAGAACAGCGTGATCCTCGCCACGACGTCGGCGTCCTTGTCGGGGGTCACGCTCGCCTTGCCCGAGTAGCTCTTGACGGTCACGTTGGGCATCAGGTGCACGGTCTTGATGGGCGCGAAGTCGACTCCGACGATGAGCAGGTGTTCACGGTAGCCGGCGTTGTCCACTTCTGCGTCGGGATCGAAGTAGTCGTAGCGGCCGAACGCCGACCAGCGATCGGCGAGACGTGCCCGGCCAAAGACGCTCGCGCCGGTGGGAATGACGTCGGCCCCGGCCGTACCGGAATTGAGATTCGTCCGCCGGACGGCCTCGACGCCGAAGGCGGCCGATTCCTTCTGCCACCCGCCCAGGAGCTTGAGCGTGTACTTGTCCTTGTCGCCGGGGCCGCCTTCGTAGTCCGCCACGCCCTCGACGATGATGTTCCCGGTCTTCATCGGGATGGACAGATAAGCCTTCTTCGAGCGGTCATTGTCCGGTTTCTGGCCGTTGCCGTTCGCGAACATCAGGTGCCATCCCAGCGGCCGGCCCTGGGCCGGCGCGCGCTGAAGCGCCACGCCGACGTCGGTGGCGGAGCCGAGCTTATTCAGGTCGAGGAGGGTCTTCTCGATCGAGCGATAGCCCCAGACTGCCTCGGAGTTCCCCCACAGAGGGGTCGAGGACAGCCCCATGAACAGGTCACCGGTCGGGCCGAACTCCTTCCAGCGGAGGAACGCCTGCTTGACGAAGACGCCGATCTTCCCCTTCGAGGTCAGCTCGGTCTCGTCGGCTTCGAGTTGGAAGCGAA
The DNA here is from genome assembly GCA_031421415.1 of Candidatus Eiseniibacteriota bacterium. Lineage (GTDB taxonomy): Bacteria > Eisenbacteria > RBG-16-71-46 > SZUA-252 > SZUA-252 > SZUA-252. Next base: position 5,234 of record JANOOP010000386.1, on the reverse strand, counting down.
CCGCGAAGGCGGTGTCGATGTCGTTATCGTACGTGAGGTAAATGCGACGGAACCGAAACGCGCTGCTGTCCGCGACGACGCCGCTTCCCTGCACGTTGTAGAAGTAGTCGGCAAACACCACGCCGCTCAGCTTGCCCTGGGCACGGGCCGCGGTCGGGAAACCCACGACCACCAGTCCCGCTACCAGCGCCAACCACACTGTGCGAAGAACTCCCTCGCCTCGTGATCGCATTCGTCGGACCCTCGAATGGCGCCTGTGGATGCCCTGCGCTCCACGCAGGAGTGCACGGGAACGAGCGTCGGCCGAAGGCCGACACGGCTCGACAGCGAGCCGCTCGATCCAGAGAGGCAATCCACATGCCGCGCCCTCCGGGTGTCCAGATCGCTGCCGCGAGGCCCCTCTAAGTCTCGCAGTTTCAACGCGACCGTCGGATGATGTCCTGCGTCTCGTCGGCTCAGATGGACGCGCCGTGTCTGACAGCCTGTCAGTGCCGCAGAGGTCTTGGCAGGACCCCGGCTCCGTGGCCAACGCGCTGGCGGAGGAGCACTGTGTGATCGCGGGTCGGTGTACCACGGGAGTCGACGCCGTAGTAGAGGTCCGACCAGAAATGGGGATGCAGCGTCTGGACATCCTGGTAGCCGTGGTCGATGTCGTCCTGCCAGATCGCCTTCCAGTGCACGATATGTACCCGGCCCTTCGGATCATGCGGTGTACCCATGAACGGCGACACGCCGGGGTCGAGCGAGACCGGCCATTGCACGGCGACCTGATCGGAGAACCGGCTCACCTCGACGCTGGCGTCGCGGGTCGAGTCCGGCCAGGCGATGCGCAGCGCGATCCAGCGCCCGTTGTGGACCCCGCGCACCTCGAGCGCCACCGGAGGGACGTCGAGCAGCGACGGCGTCGTCACGGCCTGTCCGATGGCGACGACCTCGGCGGGTGCGGCCGCGTCCCAGAAGCTCGCAAACGGGTCCATCGCCGCGAGCACCGAATCGGACACGGCGACGTTGCGTGTCACGAGGTCGGCATCGGCGCTCGCGTCCACGGCCAGGATCAGGGCGCCGGCGACCAGCAGAAGGAGGGTCTTTCTCATGGTGCCGCCGTCGTCTCCGCTATGAGGTGTTGTGCCGGAACGTCTGGTGAGCGTCGTCGCGGTAGGGCCGCACGTAGATCGGCTCGGTGAGCGGCACGCGGATGACTTCATCCCCCTTGCCGTCGTAGCCGATCGCCTGTCCGTCGCGCACGTCGTAGCGTTCGAGGATGATCGGGGTGTTGCCGAACAGCAGCATGGCACCCAGGAGCTTCTCGTCGTCCTTCGCCGTCCGGTAGACGCGGATGGCCTCATCCACCCCCGGGCCGAAGAGCTGGACGAGGAAATCGCGGGGCACGTGGACCGGCGGAATGTAATAGACGTTCGGCTCGGTGCCGTACTGCGGGTAGAGGGGGAGGGCCACCTTGCGGACGTGCACGAGATAGTCGATCGGATTGTCCTGGCGCGGTTCTGCGGGCTTGGAGAGCCACCCCTGCATGCGGATCTTGCCGATGCAGCTCTCGACGCAGCGCGGCTGCAGGCCCTGCTCGAGCCGCGGGTAGCAACCGATGCACTTCTCCGAGACGCGCGTCACCAGGTTGAAGAACACCTTCTTGTAAGGGCAGGCCTTCACACATTCCCGGTAGCCCCGGCAGCGTGTCTGGTCCACGAGAACGACACCGTCCTCATCGCGCTTGTAGACCGCCTTGCGCGGGCACGCCGCGACGCACGCCGGGAAGGTGCAGTGGTTGCAGATGCGCGCGAGGTAGAACATCCAGACCGGGTGGATACCGGTGAAGTAGGCGCCCTTATCCACCAGACCGGCGGCATCGTCCTCGCCGAGGTTCGCGTGTGCGTAGTCCAGCTCGTCGGGCTGGTAGCCGAGCACGCGCTCGCCAGGGGGCGCTGCCTCGAACACCGTCTTGCCCGCATACTTGTCGCCCTTCCAACTCTGCGAGCCAAGCAAGTCGAGGATGTTCACGTCCCAGGCCGTCGGATAGAAGCCGTAGGGCTTGGTCTCGACGTTGTTCCAGAACATCGTTTCCTGCCCCTTGCCCGAGGTCCACGTGGTCTTGCAGGCGAAGGTGCACGTCTGGCACGCGATGCACTTGTTGGTATCGAAGACATAGGCGACCTGCCTGCGCGGCCGGCGCTCCTCGTAGGGGTACTCCATCGGGCGGTTGAGCTGCCAGTTCGGGACCTGGGTCATCGTGCGCTCCTCAAGTCGCCTTGGCGAAGGCGCCGCGGAGGAAGCGGGCCATCTTGGGGTTCTCGTACGTGGGGCGAAGGCCCAGCCGGGTCGGTCGCCACAACTGGCCGTCGGGACTTCCCGCCTCGGCGCGTGTGATGCGGACGAAAGCCTCGCGCGGCGCTCCGGTCGTGCAGTGGACGTCGGCCGCGAATCCTTCCCCGATCCGCTGCCCGATGAGGTCTTTGCGGGCCAGCGTCTCGGTCATGAGCGTGGGCTTGAGCCAGGCGCGCGTGCAGCTCTGGTGGCTGCCGAAGCGGAACATCGCCTGGTAGCCGGTCTCCGGACTCTTGGCCAGCCCGTCCGCGCGGGTGGCCTGCCCCTTCACGCTGCCGAAGCTCGCTCCGTACATGTTGTACCACGTGCGCGCCACCCCGCGCGGCGTGCCGTTGTAGTAGCGGGCGCGCAGCATCAGCCGCGCGACCCGATACGCCGGGTCGTCCGGCTTCCACCCGCGATAGGGCCGGTCCGATGGGTCGGCATCGATCCACACGTAGTCGCCATCCTCGACGCCCAATTCCTTGGCGTCGACCGGGTTGATGTCCACGTATGCCTCGCCGACGTAAGGGGAACGCGGATCGTGCCGATAGGGATCGCCGAACGGCCCGAACCATGCCGCGATGATGTCGGTGTCGACCGGCGTGGTGTGGGCACCGTGCCGGTACTTGGGGGTGTGGTAGATGAACCGGAAACCCTTATCCATCAAGGGATGTCGCGTGCGTGCGACCTCGCTCCACGGCTTCACCACGTGGCGCGTCTGGCGCGCGTCGCACGAGAGATCGCTCGGGTCAACGCCGTAGTCCCGAGGCGTGCGCGGCCGGATCGCAGGGTCGGGCTTCGCGACGATGACGTTCGGTTCGTAGAAGGTGGAGTCGATCGGCTCGCGGTAGACCGGCAGGTTCTCGCCGCTCGCCACGAACTCCGGCTCCTCCCGATAGAACTCGAGGCGTCCGCTCTTCGTATACCAGGGCCGGTCCTCGTTCGCCTGCTCCCAGCCACCGACCTTGGGGTAGGTGCGACTCATGACGATCGCCGGGACGCCGCGCTTGGCCTGCTCCTCGAGATCCTCGATCCGATAGCCTCGCGTGCTGTGACTGCCATCGAGGATGCGCTGGAGATAGGGAAGCGCGCCGCCGTTCGCGACGAACTCCCAGTAGTGGGCGAATCGCTCGTCGCTCATCAGCTTCGCCAACGCCGCACCGATCCCGGCGGTGACCTCGATATCGGATCGCGTGTTGAAGATGCGCGGCAGCGGGGTGCGCGGATAGACGTAGAGGAACGGGTTCGTGACCGAGATGGTCATATCCGGGAACTTGAACTCCGCCCAGGAATCCACCGGGAACACGATGTCCGCATACTCGCACGACCCGGTCCACCACCAGTCGGCGACGGTGATGAATTCCACCTTGGGGTAGACGTTGACCACGTTGTCGTAGTGGCCCTTGGCGTTCCCGATCAGCGAGTTGCCGTTCGAGACCATGATCGCCTTGGTCGGCGTCGGGAGGTGGCTTTCGCCGGTGAGCAGCGTCTTCCCGCTGCGCAGCACGCGGTCGCCGCTGTTGAAGTAGTGGGCCGACTCGTACTTGGCGTAGGACCGGATCCGCGGGATGCCAGCGGGATTGCGCTCGATGTCGAACGGGTCCTCGCTCACATAGAGCGGCATGCCCGAGAAGATCGCCCCGCGATAGTTGCCCGCGAAGCTGCCCACGTTGCCTCCGACCTTGCCGACGTTTCCGGTCAGGGTCGCCAGCAGGAAGACCGCCCGGTCCTTGAGGTCGTTGTTGAAGAACTGATTCGGTCCCATGCCCATGGCGAACAGGGTGGTGCCGGGCTGGCGGGCGAAGTGACGGGCCAGAGTGACGACCGCGCGTTTCGGCGCCCAGGTGATCTGTTCCACGGTTTCAGGGTCGAAGTTCTCGAACACGTAGCGGCGCACCAGCTCGAAGACCGGTTGTACCTCGACGGTCTTCCCGTCCGCGAGCCGAACCGTGAATCGCCCTTCGAGCGCGGCGCGGATCCCCGTGGCATCGAAACGCATTCCGCAGTCGTCGCGGCTGAGCCGCGCCGGTTTCGCCGTCGCCTCATCCCACACTACGAAGTCGCCCCACTTCTCGCGCAGCTCCTGCGATACGAATGGCGTGTCTTGCTGATGCGTCGCCTTCGCCTTTTCGCCCGGCTTGAGGACGCGCAGGTAATTCTCCAGCGTCGCCAGCGGTTCGTCGGGCCAGATCTCGGAGGCGCGGAGTAGCCCCAGCGTGTCCATCCGGACGAGAAACGGCAGGTCGCTGCGGCGCCTCAGGTCGTCCGCGTCGTAGCGTTTCTCCTTGAGCAGCACGTGGCAGAAGCCGAGCGCCAGCGCCGGGGTGGTGCCAGGCCTGACGATTAGGACATCGTCCGCCTTGGACGAGGTCGCGCTGTATTCGGCCGCGATCACCACCACCCGGGTCCCCTTGATCCGTGCCTCCGTCAGCCAGTGCGAGTCGGGCATCTTGGTGCAGATCCAGTTCATCCCCCATGCGACGATCGTCCTGGCGTTCTCGACCGCGACCAGATCCCAGTCCAGCGTCTGGTGGCCGATCACCATCGGGTGACCGGGGGGCAGGTCCGTATGCCACGAGTAGCTGTCCCACACCCGCGCGCCGTAGGCGTGCTCGCGATCCACGCCGCGGACCTTGTGGTCGAGCAGCGCGAGCGAGTTCGCGAGGCGATTCATCGCGAAGACCCGCGTCGCGCCGAGGGCCGCCATGCCCCCGCGCAATTTGAGCGTCGGCACGCCGGCGCCGCGGGTCGCCTCCACCATGGCAGGGTCGTAACCCTGGCGATGAAGGAACGCCAGTCCGCGCTCGCCGCTGTATGTCCGGGCGATATCGGCGAGCGTCTCGGCCGAGAGCTTGAACGCCACATCCCACGTTACGCGGGACCCCGACACGCGGCCCCGGTCAAAGTACTCGGCG
>JANOOP010000385.1:0-10015 GCA_031421415.1 Candidatus Eiseniibacteriota bacterium | reverse complement strand
CTCCTCACCTCGCTCGGCATCTCCTACATCGCGGTGACGAAGGGCGAGAAGCAGATCGCGGGGAATCAACTCGCGGCCTCCCAGGCCTTCCAGAGCGCCGAGGCGGGGATCAGCGAAGTGCTCGTTCGGATGTCGAACTCGTCCGTGACGAATCCGGACTTCATCGGACAGCAGGCGGGATCGTACACGACTGGCTGGGGACTCTACGTAATTAACGATCCGGGCGCAGGAAGTCTCGATCCCCAGTACGACGCCACGCTCACCGACGGCCGCGAAAACGACGGCGACGCGTCGATCGACGAGGCGAGCGAGCGCTACCCGGAGACGGGCTCGCGCAATACCAACCTTCCCGTGGCCGACCGGCTCGATTACCCGTGGGTGAAGGTCCGCTACAAGCTGAACGGCGGCGGCGCCATCGTCCTCTTCGGTGATCACGACAACAACCCGCTGACGCCTCCCGCGGAGAATACGACGCGTGGGCTCCCGAAGCTCATCGTCACGGCGCAGGGACGTCGAGGGCTCGGCACTAAGATCGTAACGGTGGAAGCGGTGAAATGGCCGCTCCCTCCGATTCCGGGCTCGGTCTACACGGAGGCGCCGATCAATTTCAACGGTAACTCGTTTTACATCGACGGGCACGACCACAACGCCTCGGCGCCAAACGACACCGTCGCCGGCGCGACGCCGTTGCTCGGGATCTCGACCCCCAACGATCCCACCGTGATCTCAGGGGCGCTGAACGGCCAGCAGGCCGACAACGTGCAGGGCTCGGGTTCCGATCCGAGCGTCGGCACCTCGACCGTCAACCTCGATCTGCAGGCGCTGGCCGCGAGCTGGAATCAGATGGCCGACATCACGCTGGCCGGTCCTCTGAACAATCCGAGCACGTCCACCTGGGGATCGATCGGGGATCTCAAGATCGTACACGTCAGCGGCGATCTGCACGTCTCTGGAAACGCGTCCGGCGCGGGGGTTCTCGTCGTCGACGGCAATTTCGAGATGAGCGGGACGTTTAGCTGGAGCGGCGTGGTTCTCGTCCTCGGCGACGTCACCATCACGGGCGGCGGTACGGCGAAGCAGGTGGTGGGGGCCATGATGGTCCAGGGAACGCTCAACGGCACGGGCACCATGAACGGCAATATCAAGCTGCTCTACTCGAGCGCCATGATCAGCCAGTTGAACGCGCTCACGCCGTACGAAGTCTCGTCCTGGATCGATCAGTAGCGGCGACCGGATCGAAGGGAAGCGAAGCAGGCGGCGGGGGCGGATCCGTGGGGGTTCCGCCCCCCCGCCGTTTCACTGGAAGAGCCAGTAGCGGAAGGGGGCGACGTTCTCCTCGCCCGCCGCTCCCAAGCGCTCGATCCGGAACTCCGGCCGGTCTCGCCGGAGGAGCGCTCCGGGCACCGTGAAGCGCGGTTCGATCCAGGCGCTCTCGGAGCGGGCGACGCTCCAGATCCCCGCCGGCTTCCCATCCACCGTCACACGGAGCCGGTTCGGGTACCACGCGTCGGTCCGCATGACGAGAAGGAGGTCGCGGCCCGGACGAACGGTCGCGCGGAACCGCTCGACGCCCCTCACGATCCGCCCACCGTCGGTGGCGGGTCGGTTCATCCGGTCCGGGAACGCGTAGCGGCGGAGCACGTCCTTGGCCTCGGGCTCGGCGCGCCACTCGTGCCGGCGCTCGTCCTCCAGCCAGGCATGGTCGATCGTGTCCACCAACTCGTGCGTTCCGAGTTCGGCCGCCGCCAGCGCCGGGCGATCGGTCGGCTTCGCGTCGAGCCACGCGGCGGAATAGACGACCATGTCGGTCCCGCCGCAGATGGTGTTGAAGTCGAGGTGAGCGCGGAACGACTCGGGGCCGAAGATGCCGCTCTCGGGCCAATACGGAAACCAATCGGGGTAGACCGCGAAGTAAGTCGGCAGACGCGCCGGAGGCTCGCGGCGGAGATGCTCGAAGAGGCAGCCGAGTCCCGAGCGGTAGACGCGCGCGTATCCGGCCGAGGTGAGACCCACCAGATCGACCGTGGTGCGCCGGCCGAAGTAGGCGATCGCGCCGGCGTCGTTCAGGCCGACGACCGCGTCCTTCGGAAGATTCGCGTCGATCCAGCGCCCGATCGCGATCTGCTGGTGGAGGATGTTCTGGCAGTTGTGTCCGTAGAGTAGAATCATGCGCGACTGCTCGGGGAGGAGCCGCGGCATCGTCACGATCAGCGGCAACGCGATCGCGGCGGCGCCCGCCAGCCCCGCGGCGGCGCCCGGCAGCCGGGGCGGTAGCAAGAACGCCAGCCGTCCCCATCCGGCGGCCACGACCACCAGGATGAGCGGGAAGAGACCCTGGAGATAACGGTAGTAGTGCACCCACCAGTGGACCGGCAGGACGTTGATCGTGACGCCGGCTCCCACGAGCGCCACGACCGGCCACGTCGCGGGCCAGGACCGCGACCCCCGCCGGCGGCCCGCGACGACGAAGAAGAGAACGCCGAGCCCCGTGATCCAGCCGAAGGCCGCGGGCACGGCATTCCCTCCTCCAGCGAGTGGCTCGGGGAGGAGCAGGGAGGCGTAGGTCTTCGCGATCTCCCCGACGATGCGTGGCGCGCCCACGAGGTAGGAGGCGCGTGTCTCCCGGTACGGTTCGGAGAGGATCGACTTCGCCTGGCTGCTCGTCGATTCGATCGAGCCCGACACCGCGGCGTTCACGACGAAGGGAAGCGCCGCCGCGGCGAGGCAGAGGAGCGCCGTCGACGGGGATCGTCGCACGCCGCCGCGAGCTCCAGCCTTCCAGGCATCGCGCAGCGCCAGGAGCGCGAAGACGCCGCAGAGTACGGCCCCCTCGGGACGCGCGCCCGCGAGGAGGAAGACCCACCAGCGGAAGGTCGGGAACCGCGCCTCCTCCCGCTCGCGCACGTAGGCCAGCGTCGTCGCGAGGAGGAGCGCCGCGTAGAGACCGATCTCCATTCCGCTCAGCGTTCCCCAGAGGAGATGAGGGCTCGCCACCACGAGCGCGGTGGCGAGGACGCCGCCGGGCCATCCCCCCAGCGCGGCGCCCAGCCTTCCGGCGAGGAGCGCCACGAAGAAGTAGGAGAGAATCCCGAGGCCGAACACCCAGGCGATGGCGAAGGAGGGGGAGGCGCCGAACCAGTGGGGCGGCACGAGCAGGAGCGGATACAAGAGGCTCGTGGAGCCGGTCGTCGGCGCGTTCCCGGGCGTGTAGACGAAGGGGTGCCCCTCGGCGATCGCCTTCGCGTACTGGAGGTAGATGAAGGAGTCGTCGAGCGGGAGCGACATTCCGCCGCCTCCCGCCGCGTCGACGATCGAGCGCTCGGCACGGAGCACGCGTCCCGCCTGGAACGCCGCGACGGCGAGGAGAAGGAGAGCGATGGCGATGCTCGCCACGCGCGCGCGCGGCAAGGCGATCACGGGGCGGCCCATCGGACGCGGTAGAAGGGAATCGGTGGATAGCCGACCGGCTCCGTCCGGACCTCGCGCGCGAGTCCGGGATCGAGCCGGGGGAGATAGACGGGTCGACGGTCGAGATTCCGCGCGATGAGCCGGTTCATCGTGTCGTCGAGATCGCCGCGGTGCCCCGGCACGCGAAGTTCGGGGTAGGTGCGCGAGAGATGCTGGAGATACCACGGCCAGATGAGGAGGTACTTGTACGCCACCACCAGGCGTGGGTGGCTCCGGCGAAACTCCGTCGCCTTGTAGAACCAGAGCGAGAACGTCCGGCCGTCGTACTCGCTGAGGACCAGCGCGTCGGGCTCCACCGACGAGAGGTTTCGTTGCGCGTAGAGATAGGGAGTCAGGTCCTTCGAGGCGTCGACGGCCGCGCGGTTCGCGAGGTAGCTCTCCGCGGCCCCTCCCAGCGTCAGGAGGAGGAGCACGGTCCCGGCCGCGCGCGCCCAGGGATCGCTCTTGGCGGCGAGGCGAGCCGCGCCGACCCCCGCGATGGCCGCGACGAGCCAGGCGACCGGCATCCAGTACCCGACGTCGTCGGGAATCGAGTAGAGCGAGAAAAGGACGAGGGCCGCCGAGAGCGCTGCCACCGCCGGGCCCAGCCCGCGAAAGCGCCCGATCGCGGCGGCCGCCGCCCCTCCCGCCAGTGCCAGCAGACCCCACCCGAACTCCGACCACCACCGCCCGGAGAAGAGGTGCCCGGCCACGCCCGCGAGGTCGCGTGCGAAGAAATTCCGCTCGTACTGTGCACCGGTCAGGACCCAGAGGAGCCGGGACGGAGTCGACGGGACTCCCCAGGAGAACTCCGGCCCCGTCCCGGGGGCGCCGGGCCCGAGGCCGACCCCTGCCCGGATGGGGAGGTAGAAGACGAGGGTCGCCCCCCAGAGCGCAAGAAGGAGCAAAAGAACGCCGCCCGCCGCGCCGATTCTTCTCATGGCGAGGGCACGCGCCGCGCTGTAGGCGAGCGCGGGTGCGGCGGCGAGCAGGAGCAGGTGGTTCGTGAGGCCGACGCCCCAGAGGAACGAGGCGAGGGCGAGCCACCGGACGTCGTGGCGCCGTTCGAATCGCGCCAGCGCCCAGAGGACCGCGCCCAGGAACGCCACGTTCAGCGTGTAGACCTCGGCGAGGACGCTCTGGCTCCAGGCGCCGCGCGAGAGTGCGTAGAGGAGCGCCGCGCCGGCCGCGAGAAGCGGCGGCAGGCCGGAGTCCCGGGTGGAAGCCCGGTCCGCGTCGGCGGCGCGCCCCGCGGAGGCGAGCTCGAGGACGAAGCGGGCGAGGAAGTAGACCGCCGCGGCGCCCGCGAGCGCGGCGACGAGATTGATCCGGAAGGCGATGCTTCCGAGCGGCAGGAGAGACGCGAGCCGCCCGAGAAGCACGAAGAGCGGATAGCCGGTCGGATGGGCGATGCCGAGCGTGGCGGAGGCGGCGAGCAGGTCGCCCGAATCCTCGCCCTGGTTCACCCACGCGACGGTCGGCGACAGAGTTTGAGCGTAGACCCAGAGCGCAACGAGGGCTGCGACCCACGCGGCGCCGTGGGAGAGACGCGGCATGGGCGCACCGTAGCAGACGCACCGGGGCCGGTCAACGCGGCCCGGGCGGAGGGGCGCCGGGCCGGCACCGGTCAGTTTTCAGTGGATGGAGCCTGGCCGGGTGTGCGAATCGCACCGCTCTTTCGCGAAGGGATCGCAAGGTGCACGGGGATGGATCCCCGTACGTAAGGCCTTACACGGAAAAGGCTTACGTTGCACGGCAGGGAGTCCGTGGCATGGAACTTGCTCGATCAGCCCTCGACGAGTTCCAGCGGTCGGGCGCTGGAGGCGCCATCCCCTTAACACGGAGCACGCACATGTTTGGGAAGCGAAAGAGCGTTGTCGGTCTCGATATCGGGTCGAGCTCCATCAAGGTGGCCGAGATCGTGCGCGACCGCACGGGGGACCGTCTCGTCAATTACGGCATCTCGGAGCCGCTCTCCGAGGCGATCGTCGATGGCGAAATCATGGACCGCCAAATGGTCCACGAGGCCATCACGAACCTCATGGAGTCGCGCCAGATCAAGAACAAGCAGGTGGTGACCGCCGTCTCCGGACGCGCCGTCATCGTGAAGAAGATCCTCATGGACAAGCTGAGCGAGGAGGACGCCAAGGAGGCGATCCAGTGGGAGGCGGAGCAGCACGTCCCCTACGACATCAACGACGTCTCGCTCGACTTCCAGATCATCAATCCCAACGTGGACGCGAAGAAGATGCAGGTGCTCCTCGTCGCGGCCAAGAAGGACATGATCGCGAACCACGCGGAGATCGTGCGCGAGGCCGGCCTGCAGCCGATGATCATCGACGTCGACTCCTTCGCCATCCAGAACGCCGTGGAAGCCAATTACGACCTGGCGCCGGGCGAGACGGTGGCGCTCCTGAACATCGGGGCGGAAATCACCAACCTGAACATCATCCGCGACCAGGTGCCTCACTTCACAAAGGATCTCTCGGTCGGCTCCAATTCATTCGTCGAAGGCATCCAGCGCCGCCACAACGTCAGCCAGCCGGAAGCGCTGAACGCGCTCCGCGGCCGCGGCGACGGCTCCATCGACGTGGCGTCGGTCGTGCAGGCGACGTGCGAGGACCTCTCCATGCAAATCGATCGCGCCGTGGCGTACCTGCGCTCGGCCGGCGACGCGGAGCGGATCGACCGGATCCTCGTCTCGGGCGGCAGCGCCCGAGTCATGGGACTCACGGAGTTCCTTGCCCAGCGGCACCAGGTGCCTGTCGAAGTGGTGAATCCGGTTTCCAAGCTGCTGGTGGATGCCGGCCTGTTCAACGGTGAATCGCCGGAGACCGTGGCGCCCATCCTCACGGTCGCCATCGGCCTCGCGCTGCGCTAGGGGGATCCATGATTCGCATCAACCTGCTGCCCAGAGACGAGCGCCAAGTCAAGCGCACGTTCACGCTGCCGAAGGTGGGCACCGTGATGCCGCTGCTGGTACTGATTCTGGTGGCGGCGCTCTTCGCGGCGTTCTCGGTCGTCCAGGCGATGCAGGTGAGCCGGCTCCAGGCGGACATCGCCCGCGCCGAGCAGGAAGCGGAGAAGCTCCGTCCTCAGATCCAGACGATCAACGAGCTGACGCAGAAGCGCCAGGAGCTGGAACGGCGCCTGGGTGTCATCACCAATCTCGACAAGCAGCGCCTCACGCGCGTGAAGCTGATCGACGAGGTCTCGAAGTGCATCCCCGAGCACCTCTGGCTCACGATCTACGAGGAAGTGCCGGGAGCCAACAAGATCCAGCTCGAGGGGGTCACCTTCTCGAACCTCCTCGTGGCGGACTTCATGTCCAAGCTCGAGGCGTCGCCGCTCTACGGCAACGTGGACCTCGTCGTGGCCGAGAAGGGAACGATCGACCAACGCAGCGTGGTGAAGTTCAAAGTCACCGCGAGCATGACGCTGTAACCGGCACGCGCGAGGGAATGCGATGGACCTCAAGGATCCGAAAACTCAGAAGATGGTCTTGATCGGGGCGGGGATCGCCGCGCTGGTCTACTTCTACGTCTTCGCCGACTACGTGCCGCTCAACTACCGCGCCCGGGGGAAGCAGATCGCCGAGCTCAAGGGGACCTACACGCAGAAGATGAACGAAGTGACGAAGGCCCAGCAGCTGGTGAACCGGCTGCCGGAGCTGAAGCGGGAGTTCGCGCTCCTGAACCAGCGTTGGGTGGTGGCGCAGGAGCTGCTGCCGACGCAAAAGGAAGTCGCGAGCCTCCTCCGGAAGGTGACGATCGCCGGACAGGAGTCGGGCGTGAAGTTCGTCCTCTTCAAGCCGGGCGAGCCGAAGCCGACGGCCGATTTCACGGAGAACCCGGTCCAGATCTCGGTGACGGGCGGCTACCACCGCGCCGGAAGCTTTCTCAGCGAGATCGCCGAGTTGAGCCGGCTCGTGAACGTCTCGCAGCTCAAGGTGAAACTGTTCGACAAGGGTGACCTGGACGATACCGTCCAGGCCGACTTCATCGCCACCGCGTACACGCTGGCCGAGGGGACCGCCACTGAATCTGCCAAGCAGCCTGGCGCTGCCGCAAAGTAAGCTTCTCCGCAGCCGGGTTGGAATCGTGATCCTGGTCGCGGCCGCCGCGCTCATCGGCGTGGTGGCGTTCTTTGTCCTGCGCGGACCCGCGCCGGCGAAGCTTCCGACCGCGGCCACGTCGCCGGCGGCCCAGGCGCTACCGCGCGGGACGGCTCCGATCTCCACGGCCCGTGTCGCCGCGAATCCCGCGGCCGGCTCGGCAGTCGTCTACGGCCCGCCCGCTCCGGCCTGGGTCAAGCGCGACCTCTCGGTCGTGGCGCAGGCCCCGGTCATGGGAGCGCCGACCACGGTGAAGACGGTCGGCACGGGACCGATGCAGGCCGCGACGGTCACGCCGGCTCCGGCGGGAACGAATCCGGCGGCCACCGCGGCGGCCGCGTCGAAGGCTGCTTCGGCGGCTTCCGGAACGGCGACCGTGGCGCCCGTCGCGTCGGTGACGGCGCCCGCGATTCCGGTGGCGCCGGGCGCGAGCGCGACCGTGGCGTCCGACGAGACGCCGCGGGTTCTCGACGCCAACACCCTCTTTCAACGCGAGCAATACGTCTATCAGGCGGCGGGCCGGCGCGATCCGTTCCAGTCGCTGATCGACGGGAAGTATGAAAGCCAGTCGGGCGACGGTGCTCTCGTCGATGTCGGCGACATCCATCTCGTCGGCATCATGTGGGGCTCGTCGGACAAGTTCGCGCTCGTCGAGGACAGCCGCGGGCGCGGCTTCGTACTCCGCGTCGGGGACCCCGTGGTGAACGGATACATCGCGGGGATTTCCAAGACGGAACTCCAGGTCGTCCAGAACTCCTTCGGGGACTCGCAGACCGTGACGATCCAACTGAAATCCAAAGAAGAGGGTGACCCACATGCGATTCGGAATCAGTAGGACGCGCACGGGCCGCCGCGCCGGCGCGGGGGTGGCGCTTCCGCTGCTCCTCTTGCTCGCGGCCGCTCCGGCCTTCTCGGCCACGGTGAAGAGCATTTCGCTGAAGGATACCGGCAAGGGCACCCAGGTCGTCGTCGAGGCCGACTCGCCGATCAACTATCACGACTTCACGCTGGAGTCGCCGGACCGCATCGTCCTCGACTGTCCTGGCGCCGCGCTGAGCTTCACCGAGCGCGTCTGGGCCGGCCGCGAGGGGTCGAACGTCAAGTCGGTCCGCGCGACCGAGATGGGCTGGGGGAAGGAAACCGGCGCCCGCATCGTCCTCGATCTGGCGCAGGCGGCTTCCTACGGCGTGAGCCAGGTGGGGAACAACATCGTCGTCGCCATCGAATCGACGGCTCCGGCGGTCGAGACCCCGTCGCGCGCGAGCGCGTCGTCGAACTCGACCCCCAGCGATACGCCGGACGGCCGCCGCATGTCGCTCGACGTGCAGGGCGCGGAGATTCAGACGGTGCTCCGCAGTCTGTCGGAATTCAGTGGCAAGAACATCGTCGCGAGCAAGGAGGTCAAGGGCGTGGTCACGCTGCGGCTGCGAAACGTGCCGTGGCGGCATGCACTCGACATCGTGCTGCGCGCACAGGGTCTCGGTACGGTCGAGCAGGGACAGACCATCGTCGTCTCGAATCTCGAGACCCTCCGCAAGGAGGAGATGGAACGGCGCACCGCCGAGCGGACCCAGGAGGAGTTGCTTCCGCTTCGAACGCGCATTGTGCCGGTGGGCTACGCCAACGCGGTCGAGATGGCGAAATCGGTGGAGAAGACGCTCACGAAGCGCGGCCACATCGAGGTGGACAAGCGGAGCAACTCGCTCCTTCTCACGGACATCGACGATCGTCTGGACCAGGCCGAGTCGATGGTCCGCAGCCTCGACACCAAGACGCAACAGGTCGAGATCGTGGCCCGTCTGGTCGACGTCGACGTCTCTTCGACCCGGAGCCTCGGCATCGAGTGGGGCGCGCAGAACCTCGATCTCTTCGACGCCGGTGTGGGCGAGGACATTCGCGTGAACGCGCGCGGCGTGACGAACCCGGTCGGCACCATGAGGCTCGGAACCGTGAAGAGCTTCGGCAGCCTCGACGCCGCGCTCGAGGCGCTGGAGACGCAGAACAAGGCGAACATCATCTCGAATCCGCGCATCACGACGGTGAACAACCGCGAGGCGTCGGTGGTGGTGGGCCAGCAGATTCCGCTCATCGTGCAGGACTTCGCCGGCAACGCGGTGACGCAGCTGACCACGATCGGCATCAAGCTGAGCGTGACGCCGCACATCAACGTCGGCAACAAGATCACGATGGACATCCACCCCGAAGTCTCCGACCTTGCGTCGCAGGCGACGGTCCAGGGCGGCATCATCATCAACACCACGATGGCCGACACGCGGGTCATGGTGAACGACGGCGAGACGGCGGTCATCGGCGGGCTCATCCGCAGCAACGAGTCGACCACCAAGCGCGGCGTGCCCATTCTCATGGACATTCCGCTGATCGGAAACCTCTTCCGGTCGAATTCGACGACGAAGGCGAAGCGCGAGCTCCTGATCTTCGTGACGCCGAAGATCC
>JANOOP010000384.1:0-4702 GCA_031421415.1 Candidatus Eiseniibacteriota bacterium | reverse complement strand
CGATCGGCGTCGAACCGGAGGTGACGTTCTTCAGGCCTTCGCGGTAGATCGCCTCGGCGAGCACCGTCGCCGTGGTCGTTCCGTCGCCCGCGATATCGGAGGTCTTCGTGGCGACCTCACGGACCATCTGGGCGCCCATGTTCTCGTAGCGGTCCTCGAGCTCGATCTCCTTGGCGACGGTCACGCCGTCCTTGGTGATCGTGGGCGAGCCCCACTTCTTATCCAGCACGACGTTGCGGCCGCGCGGTCCGAGCGTTATCTTGACCGCCTTCGCCAGCGTCTGAACGCCGCTCAGGATGGCCTGCCGGGCCTTCTCGTCGAAAATGATTTCCTTCGCTGCCATGTGTGTGAGTTCTCCTTGCAGAGATAGAGGTGCGTTCGGGTGGCGAGAGAACTAGCTGACGATGGCGAGGACTTCGTCCTCGCGGATGATGATGTAGTCCGTGCCATCGATCTTCACTTCACTGCCCGAGTACTTGCCCATGAGGACCTTGTCGCCCTTCTTGACGTCGAGCGGGACGCGCTTGCCGTCCTCGAAGCGACCCGGACCGACGGCGATGACCTCGCCCTGCTGCGGCTTCTCCTTCGCGGTGTCGGGGATGATGATCCCGCCACGCTTCACTTCGGTATCCTCGAGACGGCGGACGAGGATGCGATCGGACAGCGGCTTCACATTGACTGAGACGGCCATGGAGTGAGACTCCTTCGTTTCGGATTCGTTGAGGGTGACTCGGTGACAGATGGGCACGCGAGTACCTGAACCCCGCGACCAGCCGCTACTCTACCGCAATCCGCGTGCCGCGTTTTGGCGCAGGAATCGGTGAGTGGCTCTAAGTTATTGCCTGGACGACAGATAAAAATAGCACTCCATCGATCTGAGTGCTAATCCGAGCGGCTCCGGGACCCCTGTTTTGTCCAAACGGCAGAAGCGTTGAGCAATGGGGGCGCGCTTTCCTATAATGGCGCAACAACTTATGAACCCTTCCAGCCCTTCCGCCAGATTCGGTCCTCCGTCCGGCCAATTTGTCGCCCCGGCGCGGGACCGTCGGTAGGCGCCCGCGATGGCCAGACCACGAGCCAAACCGAATCGGCCGGCGGCCCGAACCGCGAAGTCCGCCAAGACGGGGACGCGGTTCGCGCTTCCGTCGATCGACCGCGCCCTCCTTTTCATTTTGATCGCCTCGGCACTTCTCCGCCTCTGGGGAATCGGCGACCGGCTCCCCGACGCCTCGCTCGGGATCAACGTCATCGACGACACGGCGATCGAGGAGACCGACCGCACCACCATCATGCGGTCGTGGGGCATGTGGCGGGGCGGGCTCAGGGACTTCGACCTGAATCCGCACACGGGAGGGTGGCCGGCGCTCTCGTTCTACGTCACGCTCGGCGTCCAGATCGTCTACAAGGGCTGGTACGGTTTCGTTCACTCGGGCGCGACCACGGCGGAGTTCGCGGAGCATGTGCAGCGCGATTCGGCCGCGCTCTTCCTCCTGGCGCGGCTGCTGAACGCCGCGATCGGGGTGTTGAGCATTCTCCTGACCTGGCGCCTGGCGCTCCCGCTCGCGGGCCGCACCGCGGCCATCCTGGCCGCGCTCTTCCTGGCCGCGAATCCGCTCCACATTCTCACGTCGCAACACATCAGCGATCCCAACCTCCTCGCGCTCGTCTTCGTGGCGCTGGCGGCCGGGGCGATGGCTCGCGTCGCCGAGGGTGGCGGGACGCGCGATTCGGCGTGGGCCGGCGCCTGGATCGGCCTCGCGGCGGCGTGCAAGTACGTCCCGCTGGTGCTCCTCCTCCCGCTGGCGCTCGCGCATCTCCGCGGCGGGCGATGGAAGGGGCTGGGGATCGCCGTGGGCCTCGCGTGCGCCGCGATGTTCGCCGCCACGCCCTTCACGTTCCTCGACTGGCCGACCACGGCCGAGGCCTTCTCCGTTCAGCGGAAGAGCCTCTTCAGCGACTGGGTGGGACAGTCGGCGTTCCCGATCTCCCTCCCCACCTATCTGGCCGCCTCCCTTCCGAAGGCGCTCGGATGGCCGGCGTACCTTCTTTCGATCGCCGGGTTCGTGGCGCTCTGGCGCCGTGGGCCGGGCGCCCGCACGGTGGCGCTCGTCGCGATCGTGATCGTCGTCGCGAACGGGCTCCTTCGCGCGGCGCAGGAGCGCTATCTGCTGGTGGTCTTTCCGATCATGGCGATCGCGGCCGCGGTGGGGGCCCTCCGGCTGGTGGAGTTCCTGAGCGCTCGCTTTCCCGCGCTCGCGGCTCGCCGTGGGGCGGCGACGTCGCTCCTGGCCGCGGCTTGCCTCCTCGTCCCCGCCCCCGAGCTCTGGAACGTCCGGAGCGCGCTCCATCGTCCCGACTCGCGCCACGAGGCGCGGCGATGGATCAACGAAAACATCGGACCGACGCGGCGCGTGGCTGTCGAGATCTACGGGCCGGTCTTCGCCGAGCGCGAGCGAAACCTCATCATCTGGCCCTTCTTCGCGACCCAGGCCCCGCTGGTCGCGGCGGCGTACCGGCCCGAATTCCTCGACGGGCTCGAGACGATCGTCCTCTCGGGCGAGATCTCGCGCCGCTTCGACGCCGACTCGCTCCGCTATCCGGGCGAGGCGGGCTACTACCGATGGCTCCGCGCGAAGGCGCCGCTTCTCTGGCGCTCCGACGGGGCGCGGCTCTCGGGGCCGTCGATCGAGGTGCGGTCGCTCCCGCCGGGCATCAGCACGCGCGCCACGCGCGACAGCCTCTTCGCGGCGCTGCAGCCCGAGCCGAGCGGCACCTACCGCCTGGCGCTCTGGTGCCACGACATGGCCGCCCTCTTCTCGCGGGCCAACGATCAGGAGCATACGGAGGAGTGGGCGCTGCGCGGGCTACGGGTCGGCGCGGCCAGCATGAATCCGCGGCTCTACGCGGCGCTGGCGCTGGCGCGGCTCAACCGGGGAAATTTCGCCGACGCGGAGGAGGCGGCGCGGCTTGGAATCGCGCAGGCGCCGACGGCGTACGCGCTCCGGCTCTACCGCGGAATGGCGCTCGAGCGGCTGGGGCGTCCGGAGGAAGCGCTGAGCGAGCTGCGCGAGGCGCTCGCGATGGCTGGAGATTCGCGCATCCGGCTCAACGTCGGTCAGGTGCTCGCGTCGCTCCGCCGCTTCGACGAAGCCGTGGGTGAACTCTCGCAGGTGCCGGTGGGGGTCCCCGAGCGCGCGGCGGCGAGGCGCGACATGGCGGTGATGCTCCTGAATCAGCTGGGCCGGTCCGAGGAAGGAATCGCCGCGCTACGCGAGGCGGCATCGCTCACGGGTGATCCGGGCGAGGCGGCGCTCTTGCGGGACGAGGTGGTGCGGCTGGAGCGGATGGGGGCGGGGGCGCGAGGCAGGTGACGGGAGGAGAGGAGGAACTCTCTGTCTCTCAGGTCGGCACGACGGCGGAGATTCAAGCCGTCCGTGAGTTGCTGCGGGAGTACATCGCGTGGGCCTTCACGTTTGATCCCGATAGCAAACTCGCTCCGACGTTTCAGAACATGGAGCAGGAACTGGCCACCCTGCCGGGAATCTGTGCGCCCCCGCGGGCTGCCTGATGCTCGCCACGCACGAGGGCCACGCCGCCGGATGCTTCGCCCTGAAGCGGCATGACGCCACGACCGGGGAGCTCAAGCGCCTCTACGTGCGACCCGCCTTCCGGGGTTTGAACATCGGCCGGCGGCTTGTCGCGTCGGTCGTCGCCGCGGCCCGCGAGTCGGACTATCGCCGCCTGGTCCTAGACAGCCACGTGTCGATGACGAAGGCGCACGCACTCTACGAGGAGGCTGGGTTTTGCAAGATTGGCGCCCCTGCCGATTACCCGGAAGCGACGAAAGCAATCGCCGTCTTCATGGAGATGGATCTCGAGCCCGGCGATCCGGGGAGGACCAGGGATTGAGCGCAGAACTCCGGCGAGTCTTCGAGTTCATGATCGAGCTCGACAAGCTCAAGGCGGTGCTCCGCCGGACAAAGCCGGTGGGTCTGGAGCGGTACGAGAATTCCGCCGAGCACAGCTGGCAGATCACGCTTCTCGCGCTCCTTCTGGCCGAGCATGCCAGGGTGCCCATCGACCGGCTCCGCGTCGTGGAGATATTGCTCGTCCATGACATTCCGGAGATCGACGCCGGGGACCAAATCGTCTACGAGGGGCGGAGCTCCGCTCGCTACGCCGCGGAGCTGCAGGCGGCTCGCCGTATCTTCGGGCTGCTCCCCGAAGCGCAGGCGGCCTGGTGCCTCGAGCGCTGGATGGAGTACGAGACCCGCGAGTCGAACGAGGCGCACTTCGCATACGCTGTCGACCGGCTGATGCCGCTGCTGCAGAACCTCGCGAACGACGGCCAGAGCTGGCGCGAGAATGGCGTCTCGCTCGAGAAGGTGCTTGCCGTCAACGCGGTGATGGGAGATGTACTTCCTTCGGTGTGGGATCAGGTGAGGGAGCGACTCGGCGAGGGTTCGGCCCTGGGGCTATTCGGCGAACCAAAGAGGGACCCTCCGGAATCGTCGTAGCGGTCCCGGCAAAGGCTGAGGCCTACCTCGGCACCGCGAATCCGCAGAACTCCACGCGGTTCCCTGCCGGGTCGCTGAAGTAGATCGATTCCGCGTTCCAGAAGGTGAACTCCACCGGCCCCTCCACCTCCAGGCCGTGCGCCTCCAGCCGCGACTTCAGCTCGGGGATCCGAGCCCGTTCCACG
>JANOOP010000383.1:0-6598 GCA_031421415.1 Candidatus Eiseniibacteriota bacterium | reverse complement strand
ACCGCCGCCGCGAGGCGGACAGGGCTCGACAACGTCGCCGACGTGGAACTCGAGACCGTCACGCGCACGCTCTGGGTGAGCGAGCGTGGGCGTCCTCGCTCGGCGGCGGGACGCGTCACGCGCCTCGCGGCCGATGGATCGACGCTCTCGAGCCGCGCGGGACTCGAGCCGTACGGCCTGGCGGTCGAGGCCGGGAGCGATCATGTCTGGGTGAGCGATCTCGCCTCGAATCGCGTCTACGAGCTCGACGCGAACGCCTCCATCGTCCGCCGAAGTCCCCCCCTCGGCGTGCCGTACGGGGTCATCGTCCACGTCCCCTAGGCTCCGGCGCCGCTCCAAGCACGAACCCGATCCGGTCCCCCAAAGTTCTCGTCCCCCCCGCGATGGCATGGCCATTGCAGCACCACCCGAGAGTTCGCGCCGAGGCATCCGGTGAGGCCCCGGCGAGGAGCGGCGGCATCGCGCAACCGCGCAAGGAGTTGGCGGGGCGGGCCGTCTGGCCGTGGAAGGGGACGGCCGCCGGTAGGAAAGCGAGCCTTCGGCGCGATCGGCGGCGCGAATCGATGCAGCCTGCACGATGCAGGGACGAGGAGGATGAAGCATGCCACGCACCCGAGCGACGAAACTTGCCACGCTGGATGTCGTCGAGGAAGTCGCGCGCCGGGTCCCCGGCTACAAGGGGTACCAGGACCTCGCGCAGCGACGGGAGGACGACAGACGGTTCAGGACGAGCGTCGCGGAATATCTGAACAGTGAGGCCCACCGCCTCGAGCGTATCGAGGGGAACCAGTTCGGCGACGACTTCACCGACCTGCTCGAGGAAGTGGATGCCGGCGCCCGGAAGCTGGAGTATCTGGCCGATTCGGTCGCCATGCCGGCCACGCCGAAGGGATCGCTTCCGACCGACCAGGCCGTCGATATCGTGGGGACGATCGACGCGAAGATCCTGGAGGAAGTGGAACAGCTCCATCGCGTCGTCCACGAGCTGGAGAAGGCGTATCTGCACGACGAGCGCTTCGAGATGAACCTCGCCGAGCTGAGGGGAATCACGGAGCGGATCGCCGATTTCATCGAACAGCGAAACGTAGCGCTGGCGAAGTAATTTTCGCGGCGCCGCCGCGGCCGGAGGCTCCTCGTTGCGAGACGGGGAGCCTCTTCTGTATTCTCTCCTCGTGACCCGCCGCCTCTACTACGAAGATTCCATGCTCCGTTCCTTCGAAGCCTCCGTGGTCGCCGTGCGAGACCGGGAGGGCGCCCCCGAGGTCGCGCTCGACGCGACCGCCTTCTATCCGGGAGGGGGAGGGCAGCCTACCGACCGGGGCACGCTCGGAGCTCGCGCCGTCCTCGATGTGACCGAGGAGGAGGGAGTCGTCTGGCACCGCCTCGACCTGCCGGCGGCCAGGGGCGACCGGCTCCCGGCGGCGCTCGACTGGGGACGGCGCTTCGACCACATGCAGCAGCACACGGGGCAGCACATCCTCTCGCGGGCCTTCGTGGATGTCGCGAAGGCCGACACGAAGTCGTTCCACCTGGGCGACGCGGTGGCCACGATCGACGTGGAGCACGCGGGCCCCAGCCCCGAGCTCCTCGCCAAGGTCGAGGATCGGGCGAACGAGATCGTCTGGGAAGACCGCGAAGTGAAGACGCGCTGGACGACCGTCGAGGAGGCGCTTCGTCTCCCGCTCCGAAAGCCGCCCGACGTGGAGGGCGAGGTCCGGATCGTGGAGGTAGACGCGTTCGACTGGTCGGCCTGCGGCGGGACGCACGTCGCCCGGTCGGGGCAGGTGGGGCTGATTCACGTCCTCGGCACCGAACGCTACAAGGGTGGGGTGCGCGTGGCGTTCGCCTGCGGTGGGCGCGCGCTTCACCGCTTGCGCGAGGCCGGCACCCTGCTTCGCGGCCTGGCGCTCGAGTTCACGGCCGGCGAGGCGGATCTCCCGCGCGCCGTGGCGCGTCTCAAGGAGGATCGCGCCGCGCTGGAACGCCGGCTGAAGCCGATGCTCAAGGAGGCGCTCGATCACGAGGCCGCGGACCTCGTGGCGGCCGCTCCGTCGGGCGCGTGCGGTCCGGTCGTGGCCGTCCATTTCGCGGAGCGCGATCCGGCCGAACTCGGCGTGCTGGCGGCGGGGGTCGTTTCGCGCGGGGGAATCGCCCTCCTCCTCGCCTCGGAGCCGGGCGCCGCGGCCGCGCGGGCGCATTTTGCCGCTCCGCAGGGTACAATCCCGGTAGGAACGCTTCTCGGGGCCCTCTGCCGCCGTCACGGCGGCAAGGGGGGCGGCCGTCCCGAGTCGGCGCAAGGATCGTTTCCGGCGGACCGTGTCCCCCTCGTACTCGAAGAAGCGCGGACTGCCTCGTTGACCGGACCGAAATCGGAGCTCTTGTCATGAACCGCATGCTGCTCGCTACCCTGGCCCTGGCTTTGGCGCTTCTCACCGGCGTCGCTCCCGACGCGGCGGCGCAATTCGGGCAGAACAAGGTTCATTACAAGAAGTTCGAGTGGCGCATTCTCCGCACCGAGCACTTCGACATCCACTACTACGAGGGGACCGAGGAGGCGGTGCAGATGGCCGCCCTCATGGCCGAACGCGCCTACAAGCGCCTGAGCGGCGTCCTCCACCACCAGATCAAGGCGCGGGTTCCGCTCGTCCTGTACGCCTCCCACACCGACTTCCAGCAGACGAACATCACGCCCGGGCTGATCTCGATCGGAACGGGCGGCGTGACGGAATTTTTGAAGCGGCGCGTCTTCCTGCCGTTCACCGGATCCTTCGCCGAACTCGACCACGTCCTGACGCACGAGCTGGTCCACGCGTTCCAGGTCGACGTCCTCTTCGGCGACACGGCCGGCGTGATCGGGAACCCCTTCTCCTCCTCGCCACCGCTCTGGTTCATGGAGGGGATGTCGGAGTACCTCTCGGTCGGCGGCGTGGATCCCAACACGAAAATGTGGCTCCGCGACGCGTCGCTGGAGGGATATCTGATCCCGATTCGGACGCTCCAGTACGTCGGGGACATCCGCGTCTATCGCTTCGGGCAGTCGATCCTCCAGTTCATCGCCGACAATTACGGCGTCGAGAAAATCGGGGAAATTCTGAAGCGAACGCGCCGGCTGGGGAACGTGGAGCGGGCGCTGGAGTCGGCCACCGGCCTCACCATCGACACGCTCTCGAAGAAGTGGCAGGAGGCAGTGCGGAAGGAATACCTCCCCCAGATCGCCGACTACGACAAGCCCGACGTCATCGCCTCCCGCCTCACCAACTCGGAGCGCGATTTCTCCAACTTCAACGTCGCCGTCTCCCTGGCTCCGTCCGGGAACCAGATGGTCTATATCTCGGACCGGAGCATGTACAACGACGTCTATGTCGCCTCGGCGCTCGACGGAAAGGTCTTCCGGAAGCTGATTTCGGGCGAACGGACGGGGACCTTCGAAACGCTCCGCTTCTTCAACACCTCGATCGCGTGGTCACCGGACGAGAAGCAGATCGCGATTCCCGCCAAGGCCGGCGGCGAGGACGCCATCTACCTGGTGGACGTCTCGTCGGGGAAGGTGCGGAAGAAACTTCGCTTCGGCCTCGACGCCATCTACTCGCCGGCCTGGTCGCCGGACGGCGGGCGGATCGCGTTCGTCGGAATCGAGAGCGGTCTCTCCTCGTTGCGGATCACGTCGCCCGACGGGAAGGAGACCGAGACGCTTCTGAGCGGCCTTCACGCCGTGCGCGATCCCGCCTGGTCGCCGGATGGCGGCAAGCTCGTCTTCCTGACCGACGAGGGCGACGGGACCGATCTGAAGCGTCTCGTCTTCGCGCCGCTGCGAGTCGCGATCTACGACGTCGCCACGAAGAGCGTCACCGTGCCGCCGGGGCAGTCCGGGCAGAACACCTCGCCCCAGTGGTCGCCCGACGGACGCTCGGTCCTCTTCGTCTCGGACCGCACGGGGATCGCCAATCTCTACCGACTCGATCTCGATACGGGGCGATCGATCCGTCTCACGAACCTCCTCTCGGGCATTTCCGGCCTGGTGCCGGAGAGCCCGGCCGTCTCGGTCTCCCGGGACGGCAAGCGAATCGTCTTCACGTCGTTCACCCGCGGTGGATGGGACATCTACTCGGTGCGGGATCCGAAGAAGATGTTCGAGACGCCGGCGATGATCGCGGAGGCCTCCTCGCCGACACCGCCGGAGCGCCTGGTCGCGTCGGCCGGCCTGGCGGAACCGGCGCCGGAAGCGCCCGAGTCCAGCGCGGTCACGACCGCGGGCCGCTATTCGTTCCCGAGCATGGGACCCGATCGCGCCGGTTCCGAGGCCGCGGAGAAGACGATCCTCGGACACGCGCGAGGCGGCGCGCCCGACACCGCCGCCGTCGACTCGACGCTGGCTCACTTCATCGAGATTGCCTACAGCGAGCCGCTGGCCGACAGTTCGACCTTCCTCCACCTTCCGTACAGGGCGCGCTTCTCCCGCGACTACATCGCCGGGTCGGCCCTTTTCGCCTCGAACGTCGGCTTCGCGGGCTCCAGCGCCATCTCGTTCAGCGACGTGCTCGGCAATCACAACCTCCTCGCGTCGCTCAACCTCTACGGAGACCTGCGCGAGTCGGACATCTATCTCGCCTACACCAACCTCTCGAGGCGAACGAACTGGGGCGGCGCGCTCTTCCAGTACCGGATCGGGCGGCTCCTCCTCTCCACCACCGACTCGGACGACGTGAAGGACCAGATCTACCGAGGCGGCGCGATCTTCTTTTCGCGCCCCGTAACGCGCTTCCGCCGGTTCGAATTCGGAACCGAGGCCGCGATGATCGACGAGCGAGTCCTGCGCTACAACTACTCGCTCGGCAAGGTCTCCGAGCTGACGGGCGGTGGGAGTTCGTTCTACGTCGCCCCCTACGTCGCGATGGTGGCCGACAACGCGCTCTACGGCTCGACCGGCCCGATCAACGGCGGCCGCTCACGCTACAGCGTGGAGCATGCGGTCGGCGACATCACCTACACGACCGGCATCCTCGACTGGCGGCGCTACACGAACATTCGCCACCGTTTCGCGCTGGCGCAGCGAGTCATCGCCGGGGCACGCGTCGGGCGCGACCCGCAGCTCGTCCGCTTCGGCGGGCCGTACACGTTCCGCGGCGTGGATTACGGCGACCTGGTCGGCACGCGGCTCCTGGTCGCGAACCTCGAGTTCCGCTTCCCCCTGATCGAGCAACTCGGTCTGGGGTGGCCGCTGCCGCTCAATCTCGGCGGCATCAACGGCGTCTTTTTCGTCGAGGGAGCGAGCGCCTGGGAGGAGGGGAACGACCCGAAATTCTTCTCCTCGACCGGTGGACTCCACACGCAGGATCTGCGCCTCGCGTTCGGGGCGGGCGCCCGCGTGAACCTGGGCTATTTCATCCTTCGCTACGATTTTGGTCGCGAGCACCGGCTCGAGGGGGGCCTCGGAGCACCGCAGCACTTCATTTCGTTCGGCGCCGACTTCTAGCGTGATCCCTCCGTGGCAGGGATGGGACGAGGCGCTCTTCCGCCAGGTCCATCTCGCGTGGCGGCATCCGGTCCTCGACCCGTTCTTCCGCGGGCTGACCGATCCCGGGAAGCTCATGCTGCCGATTCTCTTCGTGCTGGTCGGCCTCTTCTGGATGAACCGGAGACGCGGCCTCCTGGGGTTCCTGGTCCTGGCGCTGACGATCGCCGTCTCCGATCAGAGCAGCTCCAAGCTCCTCAAGCCGATCTTCCAGAGGCAGCGCCCCTCCGTGCTGATCGCCGATTCCCGGCCAATGTTCGGCGTGCGCGGCTCCTACTCCTTCCCGTCGTCCCACGCCACGAACGCCTTCGCCACGGCGGTCGTCCTCGACGCGGTCTTCCCGGGGGCGCGCGCGGCGCTCCTTGTCCTGGCGGGCCTCGTCTCCTACTCGCGGATCTACGTCGGCGATCATTGGCCTTCGGACGTGCTGGCGGGGGCTCTCCTGGGGAGTCTGATCGGGCTGGGCGGGCGATTTCTTTTCACGCGCCTGGCGGCGCGGTGGGGACGCGCTACGAAAGCCGGAGGAACGCCCAGTGGCGTCCGGTGAGTCCCTTGTCGCGCCGATGCGAGTAGAACCGATCGGCGGCGCACGACGTGCACTCCCGAGCCAGGTGGATCCGCGCGTCGGGGACGCCCGCGTCCAGGAGGCCGCGGCGGATGGCGCCCGGGAGGTCGAC
Organism: Candidatus Eiseniibacteriota bacterium; assembly: GCA_031421415.1. Classification (GTDB taxonomy): domain Bacteria; phylum Eisenbacteria; class RBG-16-71-46; order SZUA-252; family SZUA-252; genus SZUA-252. Next base: position 409 of record JANOOP010000383.1, on the reverse strand, counting down.
CGCTTCCTGCCCGCTCGGATGCGGCCGGCGAAGCGAGGGGTCGAATTCGAGCGCCACGTCCGCTCCGACAGGAAAGCAGCAGGCGTGGATGCAGGGACCGACGACGGCGTGCAGCGTGGCGCGTTCGGCACCCTCGGCGGCGAGCCGTTCCACCGCTCGCGCGGCGATGCCGGCGCGGGCGCCCCGCCAGCCGGAGTGAAGGAGCGCGCCGTGGCGGCCATCGGCGGAGACGATCGCGACGGGGGCGCAGTCGGCGGCGGAAACGGCGGCCCACGGATCGCCGGAGCGAACCACGAAGCCGTCGGCCTCGGTGCCCGCTTCAGCGGGTGGGACAAGTACGGCGCCGTGGACCTGGCTCAGGAGCAGCGGTGTGGGGCCGGGGTAGCCGAGCACGGCGCGGAGCGCCTCG
>JANOOP010000382.1:0-3300 GCA_031421415.1 Candidatus Eiseniibacteriota bacterium | reverse complement strand
GTCCATCACCGAGCGCTCGGCGCCCATCGTGATGAGCGCCATGCCGCAGCAGCGCTGCTCGGGGACGACGACCTCCACGCCGTTCGCCTCCAGCACCTTGACCGTCGCTTCCGCCTCTCCCTCGGGATCGTGGAAGCGTGCGAAGCAGCCGGCGAAGTAGGCGACCCGCTTCGTGACGGCGACCGTGCGCGGCGGGATGGCCCCGAGCCGCGCGTGCGGCGCCGGCGCGGAGGTGGCGGAGGCGCCGTGCTTCGCCGAGCCGCCGGGCGCGCCCGCGGCGGCGGCGGACACGAGCGGCAGCGCCAGCGCCCGCTTCGCCTCCCCGCCCCCCGTGTGAAACGCGCGGCGGAAGAGCGGCAGATCGAGCTGCCCGGCGATCTTCCCGATTCCCTCCCGCGCGGCCCGTTCCACCGGGAGCCCCACCGCGAGATTCGCAAGCGCCGGAATCACGGTCGCCACCTTCGAGACCGCCTCGCTCTTCCCCAGGATCCAGTTCCGAAGCGGCATCCCGTGCGCTTCCACGAAGACGCGGCGCGCGGCGATGGCCAGCCCCGGAATGTCCACCTGGCTGGGACATTCGGTGAGGCACAACTTGCAGTTGAAGCACGAATCCATGACTTCCTTCACCGGCTTCGAGGTGAGCGCCTCGGCGGGGATCTCGCCGCGCAGGATCTCGAGGAGAAGGACCGCCTTGGCGCGCGCCGTGTGCGGCTCGCGGAGCGTCGTGCTCCCGACCGGGCAGTAGTCGCGGCAGGTGCCACAGCCGTGGCAATGCTCCACCATGGCGCGGTAGTCGGGCTCGTCGAAGACGGTGCCGGTCTGGATGAACATGTTGGTGAAGCGGAGATACTCCTCCGGAAAGACGCTCGCGTCGGAGATCACGTTTCCGGGGTTCAGGATCCCGGCGGGATCCATGAGGCGCTTCACGCCCGCCATCGTTTCGTACGAACCCGGATACTGGCGGCGCAGGTACGGCGCGCGCAGGATGCCGTCGCCGTGCTCGCCGCTCATCGTGCCGCCCAGGCTCCACGTCAGTTCGTATGCCTCCTCCGTCATCGCCGCCATCCGCGCGTTGAAGGTCGCCTCGTGGGGATCCATGAGCGGTGCCACGTGGACGTTCCCGTTCCCCGCGTGTCCGAAGATGACGTAGCGAGTGCCGTCCCGCGCGAAGATGGCCCTTAGCCCCGCGATGTAGGGGCCCAGCGCCTCCACCGGCACGGCCGTGTCGTCGATGAAGTTCATCGGCTTCTCGACCGGCGAGGCGCGGTAGACGAGCGGCAGGGCGGCGCGGCGGACGCTCCAGAGGGCGCTCATCTCCTCGGCATTTCGCGCCGCGCGGAAATCGAGCACCTGGCCGCGGCGCGCGGCGACCCACTCCTCCATCCCCGCCAGACCGGCACGCGCTTCCTCTTCCGACTCCCCCTCGAACTCCACCAGCAGGCCCGCCCCGAAGCGCTCCGGCACGAGATCGCGGAGATCGGGGCGATCGGCACGCACGAAGGCGAGGAACGTGTAGTCCATCGCTTCCACCGCGGAGGCGCCGAGCCGTCTCGCCTCCAGCACCGCGGCGCTAGCGTCGTCCCACGAGGCGAAGAAGAGAAGCGCCACCGCCGTGGAGGCGGGCTTCGGCACGAGGCGCATGGCCACTTCGGTGACGACGCCGAGCGTTCCCTCCGATCCGACGATCAGCCGCATCGGATCGAAGCGAGGCTCGATGGACGATACCGCGTCGCCGGCGTTCCAGGCTCCCCAGAGGTCGTAGCCGGAGGAGTTCTTGTTCGCGCGCGGACGTTCGGGTTGAAACGCCGGAGCGCCGGCGCGAAGGAGCCCCACGACTTCCCGCTCCATGGCCCGCCACGTCGCGTCTCCCTGCGGCGCGCGCCCCGCGGGCCCGCTCCGCGCTTCCGTTCCCTCCCCGAGCGCGACGACGGTGCCGTCGTGCAGCACGACCGTCATCCCGACGACATGCTCCTTCGTCGCCCCGTGGCGAAGCGAGTGGGCGCCGGCGGCGTTGGTGCCGACATTCCCTCCGATCGTGCAGAAATCTCCCGAGGAGGGATCCGGTCCGAGCCTCAGCCCGTGCGGCGCCGCCGCGCGCTGGACGCGCGTGTGGATCGCCCCCGGCTCCACGCGGACTCGGCGGCGCTCCGCGTCCACGTCGAGCACGCGATGCAGGTAGGTGGAGAAATCGAGGACGATCCCCGGCCCGAGGGCCTGGCCGCAGAGGCTGGAGCCGCCTCCACGAGGAGTGACGGGTATGGAATGCGCGTTCGCGAAGGAGAGGATCGTGGCGACGTCGTCCGCGGAGCGTGGCGCGGCCACGGCGAGAGGTTTACGACGGAAAATGCACGCGGCGGTCGAAAAAAGCGCGAGCGTGACCGGATCCGTCCGGAGGTCTCCCTCCAGGAGTGGGGCCAGATCACGCTCGAGATCTCGTTGCCGCGGGTCGGTCACGCTCGGCGTCCCGCGCGCCGTGATCCTAGGCGCGCGACAGGAGGAAGCGGTCGTAGAGCAGGGCCGCGACGGCGCCACCCAACATCGGACCGACCCAGTAGATCCAATGATCCTGCCAGTAGCCCGCCATCAGCGCGGGGCCGAACGCGCGGGCCGGGTTGAACGAAGCGCCGGTCAGGCTTCCACCCACCAGAATGTTCGCGGTCAGCGTGAGGCCGATGGCGAGCCCGGCGAAGCCCTTCGGCGCGCGCGGATCGACCGCCGAACCGAAGATGACGATGACCAGCATGAACGCCAGCACCGCTTCGAACGCCATGCCGAGCATGGGGCTCATCGAGGCGCCTAGTGCAGGCGCGCCGAGATGGACGTCGGCGGCGCCCGTCGGGTAGGCGAGCGAGAGCAGCCACGCCGCGATCGACGCGCCGGTGAGCTGCGCGATCCAGTAGGTGACGGCGTCGCCCCACGAGAGGCGCCGCGTGACCGCCATGCCGAAGGTGACGCAGGGATTGAAGTGCGCGCCCGAGATGTGGCCGAACGCGTAGACGCAGACGAGGATGGCCAGCCCGTGCGCCACGGCGATGCCGGTGATTCCGACTGCTTGCGTGGCATTCTGCTGCAGAATGGCGCCCGCGCCGAAGAAGATGAGCGCGAAGGTGCCGATCATTTCCGCCAAGAACTTCGGACCCTGGTTCAAGCGACCTCCTGGTCTCTGAGCCTCCGTTCGCGGGGCGGGCCAAGGGCCGCCGCCGCCGCAGTCTCCCCCTTACTACAGCGACGCCACCGTCTTCTTGTCCAGTCGCTTCGTGAGCGCCGCGATCAGCCGCACCGAGGCGTCGTAGTCCTTCC
>JANOOP010000381.1:0-12468 GCA_031421415.1 Candidatus Eiseniibacteriota bacterium | reverse complement strand
CCCACCGGGGCCGGCACCGGCTCGGAGGCGGCGCGGAAGCGCGCCAGCGATTCGCCGGCGCGACGGCGCGGCGGGTGCGGCAGGCGCGCGGCGGCGGCGAAGAACCGCAGGAGCCAGACGAGTGTTTTCCGCATCTCGGAGCGCGGAACGATCTGATCGATCATTCCCTTCTGTAGCAGGAACTCCGAACGCTGGAATCCTTCCGGCAATTCCTGATGGATCGTCTGCTTGATGACGCGCGGCCCCGCGAATCCGATCAGCGCCTTCGGCTCGGCAAGGATGACGTCCCCGACCGACGCGAACGAAGCGGTGACACCGCCGGTGGTCGGGTGGGTGAGGATCGAGATGTACGGAATCCCCGCGTCGGAGAGCCGCGCCAGGAGCGCGTTCGTCTTCGCCATCTGCATGAGCGAGAGGATCCCCTCGAACATACGGGCTCCCCCCGAGGACGACAGGATGACGAGCGGGCGCCTCGTCTCGATGGAGAGGAGAATCGAGCGCGCGATCCGCTCCCCCGAGGCCGAGGCGAGACTCCCGCCCAGGAAGTCGAAGTCCATGATGGCGACGACGAGCGGCATCTCCTCGATGAGCGCCTCCCCGCAGAGCACGGCCTCGCCGAGTCCCGTCTGCTCGCGTGCCTTCTTCAGGCGATCGACGTAGCGGCGGGCGTCGCGGAAGTGGAGCGGGTCGGTCGAGACGACCTCGGCGAACCGCTCCTGGAAGGAGCCCTCGTCGAGGAGGATCTTCACGTACGAGCGGGCGGAGATGCGGAAATGGAAGCCGCACTTTACACAGGACCAGAGGTTACGCTCGAGTTCCTTGTGATAGAGGATTTCGCCGCACTCTTCGCACTTGGACCAGAGGCCGTCCGGGAGCTCGCGCCGGCGCTGCTGCGCCTTCAGTCCTTCCTTCGCTTTTCGAAGCCAGGTCATGCGCTCTGTCCTCCCGGAAGCATGAGGAGCATGACGATAGCATCCTCCACCGGGTTCTGGTAGTAGCTCTTCCGCATCGCGATATCGATGAACCCGTTGCGGGCGTAGAAAGTACGGGCGTGGACGTTGGACTCGCGGACTTCCAGCGTGACGCGCCTCACCCCCTGCCGGCGGGCCTCGCTGACGAGATCTCCCAGGAGCCGCTGCGCGACTCCCTTCCGTCGATACCACGGATTGACCGCGAGGTTGCCGAGATGCGCCTCGTCCATGACGAGGACGGCGAACGAGTAGCCGACCACCCGCTCTGCCCCCTGCTTGTCCGCGACCAGCGCGCCGCGCGCGTAGGTGCCGCCGCCGAGCTCGATTTCGGAGAGGAACATGGCCCGCGACCACGGATCGGAGAAGCAATGCCGCTCGATCTCCACGACCTCGTCGAGGCGGTCGAGATCGATCGGCACGACCCGGATCGGACCATCGTAGGTCACGGCGCCGGCTTCCGCGCGTTGGGGGCGCGCCCATACGCCGGCGCCGCCAGCGTAAGGTCGCTCGCCTCGCCGGTCTGAAGCAGCAGGTCGCCCAACATCGCCACCGACGCGGCCAGAGGGGCGGGATCGCGGCGCGGGACACGGTCGTCGTCCAGGAGCGTGGCGATCGCTTCGTTCGCGGGAAGCGCCACGAAGGGACGGCCGGCGGCGAGCGCCACCGATCGCTCCTCGAGATCCTCTTCGGGAATCGACTCGGGCGCGGCGATCGGGCGCGGACGCGCGCCCCGCGCTTCCGCATCGCCGGCCCTCTCCCAGAGCGCGATCTCGACCTGCTTTCGTTCGCCGGGGGTGACCGTGAGGCGTAGCTCCGCCGCGTCGCGAGCCGCGTGCGCCGCCGCCTCGTGCGCCGATACGAGCGCGAGCGGAATCCCCGCGCCCATGGCGAGGCCCTTCGCCCACGCCAGTCCGATTCGAAGTCCGGTGAACGACCCCGGGCCGCGCGAGACCGCGATCCCCGAGAGCGAGGCGAGGGTGATTCCCGCGTCCCGCGCCAGCGTTTCCGCGGAGACGGCAAGCCCGCTCGAGTGCTCGCCCGGCGAGAGCCGCGCCACGGCGCGGAGCGCGCCGTCCACGATCAGCGCGACCGAACCGTATGGGCTCGCGGTGTCAATCCCGAGGATGGAGCGCATCGTGCCAGCGGTCCCGGTCCAGGAGTCCTGCGCGAGCCGCCTCTTCCCACCGTTCGCCGCGAGGCCGCAGGCGAATCTCGCGCCCCGCGCCCGCGGCGGGATCGAGGTAGCGGAGTTCCACGTCGAGTCGCTCCTCGGGAAGGCGCTCCTCCGCTCGGTCGGCCCATTCCACGAGGGTCACGGCGTCGCCGGCCGCCAGATCGTCGAGCGCCAGCGTCTCGAACTCCTCCGGCCGCGTGAGTCGGTAGAGGTCGGCGTGCACGATGCGGGGCCCCTCCCCGTAGACTTCCACGAGGACGTAGGTCGGGCTTCGGCCACGCGTGCCGGGATGGATTCCCTCGACGATGCCCGAGACGAGCGTCGTCTTCCCGGCGCCCAGCTGGCCGCGGAGCGCTACCCAGTCCCCCGCGCGGAGAATCGTCCCGAGATAGCGCCCCAACGCGCGCGTCTCGCCATCGGTTCTGAGGAGGGAGCGAATCTCGACCGGCATCGCTTACCCGCGCGGAAGAAGCGTGGCGACCGGGAGGATCATCTCGTCGAGGGAGATTCCTCCGTGCTGGAAGGACCCTCGATAGCGGTTCTCGTACTCGTGAAATTTGGTCGGGTAGATGAAGTAGAAATCTTCCTTCGCGATGATGTATTGCTTGTTCAGCGAGTCGGCCGGAAGGCGGAACCGCCTCGGGTCCTTCAGGTGCACGGCCGCGCGCCCGTCGCAACCGAGGTTGCCCCCGTACTTGAAGCGGAGATTCGTGGAGGTCTCCCGGTTCCCGTAGACCAGCGAGGAGCGCCGGCTCAAGACCGCGCCGTGATCGGTCGTCACGATCACGACGGAGTCCTGCTTTGAGAGCCATTTGAGCGCGTCGAAGAGCGCCGAGTGGTTGAACCACGACCGCATGACGGAGCGAAACGCCGATTCGTCCGGCGCCAGCTCCTTGAGCAGATCGGACTCCGACCGCCCGTGCGTCAGCATATCGAGGAAATTGAAGACCATGGCGACGAGCGGGATGTTCTGGAACGTCACGACGTTCCGCCGCACGTGGCTCGCTTCCTCCACGTTCGACACCTTGAGGTACTTGAGGCCCGGGGCGATGGGAACGTGGAGTCGCTCCAGCAGTTTTTCCAGCAGCTGGCGCTCGAAGCGGTTCTTGCTTCGCTCGTCGCCGGAGATCTCCTGCCAATACTCGGGGAACTGCTTTTGGATCTCGTCCGGGAAGAGCCCGCTGAAGATCGCGTTTCGCGAATAGGGCGTCGCGGTCGGCAGAATCGAGATCTGGTGATCGAGCGTGATGTCGAAGTAGGGCCGCAGCAGCGGCTCCACGGTGAGCCACTGGTCGAGCCGCATGCAGTCGATCACCACGAGCGTGACGCGCTTTCCCGCCCGCAGATGCGGGGCCACCCACCGCTCCACGACGTCGACCGAGAGCGGAGGCCGATCGGCGGAGCCGGAGCCGGCGGCGGCGACAGTGGTGGCGGCGGCGCCCGGGCGCGTCCACGATTCGTAGGCCGACTCGACGTACTGACAGAACTCGACGTTCAGCTCGCGGCGCTGATCGGCGTGAGCCTGGCGGAGCCCTGCGTCTCCCGCGGCGTCGAGTTCCACGTCCCACTGCGCGCTCCGCGTGTGGATCTCGATCCAGCGGCGCCAGTCGGGCGCCGGCCCCGCGTTGGCCCGCGCGCGCGCCAGTTCCGCGACGTAGTCACGCGCCAGACGCGTTTCGTGGAGGCGATCGCCGTCGAGGACGCGCTTCAGAGCCAAAAAAATCTGCATCGGCCGGACCGGCTTCAGGAGATAGTCGCTGATTCGCCGTCCGATCGCGTCGTCCATCAGCGACTCCGCCTCGTTCTTCGTCACGAGGATCACGGGGAGTCCGGGGTCGTGCTCCTTGATCGCTTCCAGCGTCTCCAGGCCGCCGCGCCCCGGCATCGACTCGTCGAGCAGGACGGCGTCGAACTTCTCCCGCTCGGCCGCCGCCACGGCGTCGTCGCCATTCGAGACCGGCGTGACGCGGTACCCCTTCTCCTCGAGGAAAAGGATGTGGGGACGCAGGAGCTCGATCTCGTCGTCGGCCCAGAGGATCCTTCGCTCGTTCGGCGCCATGAGATCAGGAAGTCCGGCCGTCAGGCGGCGACGGCGGCAAGGGAAGGGTTACGGCCACCGTGGTGCCGCGCCCGGGCGCGGTTTCGACGATGACGATGCGGCCCCGATGGTACTCGTGCACCACTCGCCTCGCAAGCGCGAGGCCCAGTCCCCAACCACGGCGCTTGGTGGTGAAGCCGGGGTTGAAGGCGTGGCGGCGCTCCTCCGCGGTCATGCCTCGGCCGTTGTCGGCGACGCGGAGCTCCACGGCGCGCTCGTCCCGCTTCCAGGAAACCGACACGCCGATCTTCCCCTCGGGCTTGTCGCTCGCGTCGAGCGCGTTCTTCAGGAGGTTCTCCACGACCCATTCGATCAGCTGGGGATGGACCGCGACGCGGGGCGCCGGCTCGTACCGCTCCTCGATGGCGACCGAGTGGCCGAGATGCGGGAGGCGACTCCGGAAGTAGGAAACGGCTCCGGAGGCGATCGTGGAAAGATCGGCGAGTTCGAGCGTGGGAGCCGACCCGACCTGGGCAAAGCGCGAGGCGATCTTGTTCAACCGGTCGAGGTCTCGGTTCATCTCGTCGAGCACCGTGCCGACCTTCTCGGGCGCCAGCGTCCCCGACGCGACCTGATCTTTCAGAAGCTCGGTCCAGCCGAGAAGCGAGGAGAGCGGCGTGCCAAGCTGATGAGCCGTCTCCTTGGCGAGCGCGGCCCAGAGCGAGCGCTGCTCCCCCGCCAGGAGGCTTCGCCATCCGGCGAAACCGAACAGGAGGAGCCCCACGACGACGGCGAACTCGAGATACGGAATCCACCGGAGTCGCGCCACCAGCGGTGGCTCGCCGTAGTGGACGTAGCCGAGCACGTTCGGATGCCCGATGCGAATGATCGGAATCGGCTCGTTCACCAGGTCCAGCTCGGCGACGAAGTCTTGCAGCCGGGCGAGCGACGGAGCGATGACCCCGGTGGTGTCGGCGATGGCGATCAGCGAATCGGGCACCTCCCGCGTCTGCAGCCCGACGTGGCGCCAGGCGCGGGGAATCCCCTTCGTGTCGGTCAGGATCACCGGGAAATTGATGTTCCGGACCACGTCGCGGTAGATCGGCTGGAGTTCGGGGTCATCGGCCGCCTCGAAGGTGGCAACCGCGAAGAAGCGGGCGAGCACGGTGCAAAGGCTCCGCGCCTCCAGATTCAGGCTTCCGATGACGTAGTTCGTGTGCGCCACGAGCGCCACCATCAGGAGAACGATGGCGACGAAGAGATAGAGGCGGAAGGAGATCGGGCGAAGCGGCCGGCCCGCCCGAGCGGGATCGGCGGGGCGCGCGGTCATGACCGGGGCAGGCGCGGGCGCTTAGCCCGGCGCCAGCTCGCGCACTCCATCCAGATAGGGGACTAGCGCGTCGGGAATCCGCACCGTGCCCTGTTCCGTCTGGTGGCACTCGAGGATCGTGGCGAAGGTGCGCGGCAGCGCGAGCCCCGACGCGTTCAGCGTGTGGACGAACTCGACCTTCGCCCCCTTCTCGGGACGGAAGCGGATGCCGGCGCGGCGCGCCTGGAAATCCTCGAAGTTGCTGCACGAGGAGACCTCCAGCCAGCGGTTCTCGCCCGGCGCCCACGTCTCGAGGTCGTAGCACTTGGCGGCCGCGAACGACAGGTCGCCCGCGGCCAGCAGGAGGACGCGGTACGGAAGTTCCAGCGCCGCGAGAATGTCCTCGGCGTCCTTCAGCAGCTTCTCGTGCTCGTCGTACGACGTCTCGGGGCGAACGAACTTCACGAGCTCCACCTTGTCGAACTGGTGGACGCGGATCATGCCGCGCGTGTCGCGCCCGTACGAGCCCGCCTCGCGGCGGTACGACGCGCAATGCGCCGTGAGATAGATCGGCAGTTGGCTCCCCTCGAGAATCTCGTCCTGATAGATGTTCGTGACCGGGACTTCGGCCGTCGGATTCAGGAAGAGGTCCTCGCCGGACAGGGCGTACATGTCGGCTTCCAGTTTCGGCAACTGGCCCGTGCCGAAGAGCGACTCGCGGCGCACCACGTGGGGCGGCGAGACCTCGGTGTAGCCGTGATGCTTCGTGTGGAAATCGAGCATGAAGTTGATGAGGGCCCGCTCGAGGCGGGCGCCCCTCCCCGTGAAGAGGAGGAAGCCGCCTCCGGCGATCTTCCCCGCCCGCTCGAAGTCGAGGAGACCGAGAGAGGTCGCCAGTTCCCAGTGAGGCTTCGGCGCGAAGTCGAACGTGCGCGGCGTCCCGACCGTGCGGACGACGACGTTGCCGTCGGCCTCCGCGCGCGGCACCGACTCGTGCGGGATGTTCGGGATCCAGTGCTGGAAGGTCTGGAGCTCGGCCTCGATCTCGGCCAGGTGCGAATCGAGCGCCTTGATGTCGTCGCCGACCTTCTTCATGGCGGCGACGGCTTCGGCCGCGTCCTTCCCCGCCTTCTTCGCCTTCCCGATCTCTTCGGACGCACGGTTCGTCTCGGCCTTCAGCGTCTCGACCTGGACCAGAATCTCGCGGCGCTTCTCCTCGCGCACGAGATAGCGGTCGAGGTCGACCTCGGTCTTCTTGAACCGGCAGGCCTCGCGGACGAGGTCGATCTGGGCTCGGATTCGCTTCGGGTCTAGCATGGGCAAGACGTTACCACATCTAGCGTTCGCGGGGTAGCGGGGGCGGGACTAGAGTCGGCGTAAAGGGCCAAGTTCCCGGAACCATCTATCTCGGAGTTGGCGCTTCACTTCCGCGTAGCTACCGGACTCTGGAGCGTTCCACAGCGAAAGCGGCCATGACTCGGCGAAGTCCGGACAGCATTTCAGACTCCGTGAGCACGCCTGAAGATTCTCCGCTTGGGCGCCCGGATCGCATTGCCAGGATCGAATCGGCAAAGCCAGCGTCGGCGAGTTCCGGCGTCCGGTTGAGAGGGACAATGAGGGACACGCCCGCTGTATCGACCGCGGTCACGAAGTGACCCGATTGGGTCGCGACCATGCTGCGATGAGTCCGCGGGTCCTTCAACACGCGAAATACTCCCAACTCCCCATAGAGAATCGTGGAAAAGCCGTCCTGGGCGGTTCCGAGCCCGCCGCGGACGAAGCAGATATATCGCTGGCCGCGCTCAAAGTGCGCCTGTCCGACCACTCCCGAAGACGACCCTTGATACTCCCCGCCGTAGTTCCGCAATACGAGCGAATCGTCGTCTACCGAGCCCTTGGCGAAAGCGAGCTGACGAAAGGTCACGCGCGTGACGATCGTGCCGGTGGCGCTGTCCGGAGCCGTATCGGTCCGAGTCACCGTCCCGGCCAGGACGTAGCGGCTGCCGTGGACGAACTCGCGAAGGGTTGGAAGGCGGAGATACATTGTCGCCTCACAGCGCTCCGCGCGGAGGAGGAGCGAATCGGAGAGCATGGCGGAAAGAGCCAAACCGACGAGGAGAGCGAATCGCATCTGGCGCATGCTTCGATGATACCTGGAATCGAGCCGCCGCGTCCCCGCTACGCCTGCCGCACCGCCTCGGTGATCGGCATCATGGCCGCCCGCCGCGCCGGGAAGAAGCCGCCGACCAGCCCCATCAGCGCCGCGAACACTAGGCCGGAGACCATCATCATCGGCGTCACGTCGAACCGGAACGCGAGCTCGCTGAAGGTGGCGAAGCTCATGGTGCCCGTGGTGAATGAGCGGACCGGTAGCGCCAGCAGACAGCCGATCGCGCCACCGACCAGACAGAGCGCCACCGACTCCACGAGGACCGACGTCATGACCGCGCCGCGCGAGAAGCCGAGGGCGAGCAGCGTCCCGATCTCCTTGGTGCGCGAGGCGACGGAGGCATACATCGTGTTCAGCGCGCCGAAGACGGCGCCGAGGGCCATGATCGTCGTGACGAAGAGTCCGAGGCCGCGAAGAAACGTCGCCATCATCCCCGACTGAGCGGCGTAGAACTCGTCCTCGCGCCTCACCTGGAGCGAGTAGCGCGGATCAGCCTCCAGGCGCTTCTTCAGCGCCTCGAAGTGGGTCGGATCGTCGAGGCGAAGCGTCACGTTCTGGAAGACGGGGCGATCGAAGACCGGCATGAAGAGCTCCACGTCGCCCCAGACCTCGGAGTCGTAGGCACTCCCCGCTGCGTCGAGAATGCCGACCACGCTCCACTCGCGCCCCGCCAGCTTGATCTTGTCGTCCAGGGCGCACTGCTTGAAGCGCTCGGAGACGAGCTTCCCGACCACGATCTCGTTCAATCCAGGGCGAAACATCCGTCCCGCGTGGAGCTTCGCCTTCTCCCGGAGCGCGAGCGAGTGGGGCGAGACGCCGCGCACGATCACGTTCGTGGTCGAACCCGAGTTCCGCTCCAAGTTCCAGATGACGACCAATTCGGAGGCCGCGAACGGCGATCCGTCGGCGGCGCGCGCGATCTCGGGCTGCGCCATGATCGAGCTCGCTCCTTCGCGCGAGACGATGCTCATCAACTCCGAGGCGGCGCCGCTTCGGACCACGATGGCGTTCTTCGGCGACCCGGTCGTCCGGAGCGCCGCCTCGAAGCCCCCCGCGAGCGCGAGCGTGAAGATGAAGACCCACGCGACGGCGCCGATGCCGAGCGCGGTCAGCGTGGTGCTCGTGCGGCGCACGGCGAGATTGCGAAGGCTGTAGACGAGCGGAATGCCGGCCATGTCAGGCCACCTTCCGGAGCGCGGTCGCGATGCGGAGGCGCCCCGCCTGGAGCGCCGGCACGAGGCCGCTCACGAGCCCCATCGCGATCGCGATGACGATGCCGAGACCGACCGTCTGGGGCATCACGGTGAAGTTCGGGAACATCCCCCCCGCGGTGAAGTCGACGCGCTGGAAGATGAGCCACGCCGCGACGCAGCCGAGAGTGCCGCCCGTCACGGAGACGAGGATCGCCTCGGCCCCCACCAGCCGCAGCACGAGGCCGTCGCTGAAGCCGATCGTCTTCAAGACGGCGATCTCGGTGCTCCGCTCGCGGGCCGCCATCATCATCGTGTTGATCGTGACGAGGAGGATGGCGAAGAGAATGGCGGAGCCGAGAATAGTCATCAGAAGGCTCACGTTTCCCATCATCGAGATGAAGGAGGCCTGGAAGGCCTTCTCGGTCTCGGTCTTGGTCGGCTGCGAGCTGTTCGCGTAGAGGGCATCGACGCGGCCGCTCACGTCTGCGGCCATGTCGCCGTTCGGGATCTCGAGCCAGTAGATCCCCACCCAGTCCTTCCGGACGGCCGGCATCGCCTCGTTCAGGTAGTCCCAGTGGAAGTAGAGCGTGTTCTCGTCCACGTCGGCCGTCTTCCCCTTGTAGATCCCACGCACCGTGAAGCGGTACTCGCCGGGGTAGATCGTTCCCTGGATCGGGACCACGTCTCCCAGTTTCCAGCCGTACTTGGCCGCCAGTGTCGCCCCCACGATGCACGACGTCCGCTCGGCCTGAAAGGCCGAGACCTGGTCGGGCGGCATCTCGACCTCCGGGAAGAGCTTCACGAAGGTCGGCACCTCGACGGCGAACTGCGCGAAGTTGTTCTTCGGGTCCTGGTAGACCCCGCCGAACCAGTTGCCGTAGGAGACACCGGTGATGCCGTCGATCTGCGCCAGGCGGTCGCGGTAGGAGAGCGGGAGCGGGAAGACGAGCGAGGCGGCATGCCGCACCACGAGCCGCGTATCGGCCGAGGCGCGAAGGGCCGCGTCGAACGACGTCATGACGGTTCGTAGCGTGCAGAAGAGGAAGAGCGCGATGGCGATGGACGAGACGGTGAGAAACGTTCGGCGCTTGTGCCGCCAGAGGTGTGCGGTGATGTAGCCGAGGTATTTCACCGGGACGCCCCCTCTTGCTCGCGGAGGACCCCCTTCTCGAGGTGAAGCGTCGCGTGGGCGCGCTCCGCCGCGTGGGGATCGTGCGTGACCATGACGATCGTCTTCCCCATCTCCTGGTTGAGGCGCTGGAGGAGCGTCAGGATCTCCTCGGCGTTCTTGGCGTCGAGATCTCCGGTCGGCTCGTCGGCCACGAGGAGCGTCGGATCGCCGACGATGGCGCGCGCGATGGCGATGCGCTGCTCCTGGCCGCCCGAGAGCTGGTACGGGAAGTGACGATCGCGATCCTGGAGCCCCACGAGTTCGAGCGCCAGGCGGACGCGCTTCTTCCGCTCGGCGCCGTTCAGCCGCGTGAGGAGCAGTGGAAGCTCCACGTTCTGATAGGCTGTGAGGACTGGGATCAAGTTGTAGAGTTGGAAGATGAAGCCGACGTTTCGCGCCCGCCAGGCGGCGAGCCTGTCGGGTTTCAACGCGCCGAGCGAGGCGCCCGCCACCCAGACCTCCCCGCGCGACGGCGTGTCGATCCCCGCGATGAGATTGAGAAGCGTCGACTTTCCCGAACCGCTCGGCCCCATGAGCGCGAGAAACTCGCCCGCCTTCACCTCCATGCTGAGGCCGGTAAGGACTGGGATCTCGATCTTGTCGCGACGATAGATCTTGTGGACGTCGCGCAAGCGGATCAGCGCTTCCGGCGGAGACGCGGATTCATTCGGCTTCATTTCGATTCTCCCTGGGTTACACGCACGCGAACGCGGACTTTGTCCTTCAAGGTGGCGGGGGCCACCACGACAACCTGTTCGCCGGGAGCCAGCCCGCCCGAAACGGCGACGCGGTCGGCGTCGAGGGGACGCGGGGAGACGCCGCGCGCCGTGGCACGGCCCTGCGAGACGACGAAGACGACGGCGCGGCCTCCGACGGTTCGAATCGCCGCGCGCGGAATGGTGACGACGGCGGAAGGCGCCGCGCCCGAATCGGCCGCGGCCGCGGAGGCCGGGACGGGATCCGACAGGAACGATACCCGCGACCCCATCTCGGGAAGGACGCGCGCGTCGAGCGAATCGAACGCGACCTTCACGAGCACGGTAGCCTTCTGGCGGTCGGCCGTCGGAACGATCTGGCGCACGTGGCCGGGGAAACGATCGCCCGGATAGGCGTCGAGTGTGATCTCCGCCCGCATTCCCTCCCGCGCGCGAGAGACGTAGCCCTCGTTCACGTCGGCCTCGACCTCCAGCGTCGCAAGATTCGCCATCGTCACGATGGCGCCGCGCGTCAGCCCGCCGCTCGACGGAATGGGACTCACGATCTCCCCGACCTCCGCCTCCTTCCGGAGCACGGCCCCGGCGAACGGCGCGCGGATGTAGGTCTTGTCGAGATCGACCTCCGCGACGCGGAGTTGCGCCTCGGCGCTTTGAATCTCGGCCGCGGTGCGGTTGACGCGCGCCCGGTCCACCTTGGCGCGCGCCTCGGCCGCTTCGTACTCCGATGCCGAGACGAGTCCCCGCTCCTTCATTTCTCCGCTCCGCCGCAACTCCAGCTCGGACTGGTCGCGGTTCGCCTTCGCCTCCTCGTGCGTCGCCTTGGCCGAAGCGAGCGCCGCGCGCGCTGCCTGGACGGCGGTGCGCTGATCCTGGTTTCGGAGCACGCCCATCACCTGCCCCTTCTGGACGCGGCTCCCCTCGCCTACGTAGAGCGCCTCCAGCCGGCCGGCGATCTCGGAGGAGACCGAGGCGCGCTGGCGGGCGACGACGTAGCCGTTGGCGGTCAGCACCTCGGAGGCCGGCACCGCCGCGCCCGGCGTGCCGCCCATCGCCTCGGCGGTCGCGACCGTGACCTCGACCGGCCGCATCGCGCCCACGAGGAAGAGCGCCGCACCGATGACGATCGCGACGACGACCGCGCCGAGCCCGACCAGCCGCACGAGTCGATTCCCCGCGGGGGCCGGCGCGTCTCGGTCGATGGAAAGCCCGGAGAGATCCGGACGATCGGGGCGCCTCCCTTCGGTCACGCGGTGATGCCCTTCTCCGCGCGCACTTCCCGAACGGCCGCCACCATCGCCTCGAGCTTCGCGAACGCCTCCTCGACGGTGCGCGTCTTCAGGCCGCAGTCGGGATCGACGTACATCTGCTCGGGCTTCAGCACTTCGAGACCGCGGAGGATTCCCTCCTTGATCTCGTCCTTGGTCTCGATCCGGTGGCTATGGACGTCCAGGACGCCGTAGCCGATCTCCTTCGTGAATGGATTCACGCGGAACCGGTCGAGGAGGTCGTAGCGGCTGTTCGCCATCTCCAGATCGATCTGATCGACCGGAAGGTCGAGGAGCGCGGGGTAGATGACGTCGAAATCGCCGTAGCAGATGTGCGTGATCGTCTTCGCCTTGATCCCCTGTGTCGCCCGTGCAAATGCCTTCACCGCGAGCGGTAGTTCCTCGGGACGGACGGAGATGGCCGGTTCGTCGATCTGGATGTACTTGGCTCCCGCCTCCTG
>JANOOP010000380.1:0-7987 GCA_031421415.1 Candidatus Eiseniibacteriota bacterium | reverse complement strand
CGGCCTCACGTGGGGCGACGCGCACCATCCGGGCCTCTCGGAGACCGATGGCGATTACGACGGTCGGTGGCTCTTCATCAACGACATGCCGAACGCCCGCATCGCGCGCATCAGCCTCTCGAGCTTCACGACGGAGGAGATCTTCGGTCCAATTCCGAATCTCTCCGCCGCCCACGCGTGCCCCTTCCCGACACCGAACACGGAATACGTCTTCGCGGCCTCCCGCTTCTCCCTGCCGGTTCCGCGCGACAAGTTCAGCAAGGTCGAGGACTACGCGAAGAACTTCAACGGCATCATCGCGGGCGTGAAGGTGAGCTCCGAAGGCCACATGTCGCTCGGCTTCGAAATCCTGACGCCTCCGTTCGACTGGGATCTGGCCGACGCCGGCAAGGGCCCCAGCCACGGCTGGGCGTTCTTCAGCTGCTACAACAGCGAGATGGCGTTCGACTCGCTGGAGATCAAGGCGTCCCAGAACGAAATGGACTTCGTCGCGGCCGTCGACTGGCGCGCGGCGCAGAAGGCCGTGGACGAGGGGAAAGGCGACATCATCGGTGGCGTCCCCGTGCTCGATCCGAACAAGGTCAAGGGAATCATCTACCTGATCCCGACGCCCAAGAGCCCGCACGGCGTCGACGTGAACCCGACCGGCGAGTACATCTGCGCGAGCGGCAAGCTCCAGGCCGAAGTCAGCGTCTTCTCGTACAAGAAGATGGCCGAGGCCATCGCGGCCGGGAAGTTCGACGGCGAGAAGGGCGGCATCCCGGTCCTCAAGTACGAGGACGTGCTGGAGGCGAAGGTGCCGATCGGACTCGGCCCGCTCCACACGCAGTTCGACGACAAGGGCTACGCGTACACCTCGCTCTTCCTCGACTCCCAGATCGCCAAGTGGAAGGTCGGACCGCCGTGGAACGTCGCGGACAAGGTCGACATCTTCTACTCGGTCGGCCACCTGATGACCTCCGAGGGCGACACGCGCCACCCGACGGGCGAGTACCTCGTCTCCCTCAACAAGCTCGCGAAGGATCGCTACCTGCCGGTCGGACCATCGCATCCGGAGGCAACCCAGCTCTTCGACCTGAAGAGCCCCAAGATGGAACTGCTGTATGATTTCCCCACGTACCCGGAGCCGCACTACGCGCAGATGATCCGCGCGGAGAAGTTGAAGCCGCTGAAGATCTACTCGCTGGCCGAGAACAAGAGTCCGTGGAAGATCATGACCGCCGAGGAGGCGCGTGTGGAGCGAAAGGGGAAACGGGTCGACGTCTACATGCTGACGATCCGCACCCACTTCACACCCGACATCGTCCGGGTGGCGCAGGGCGACACGGTCTACTTCCACGTGACGAACCTGGAACAGGATCAGGACATCACCCACGGCTTCGGCATCACCTTCTCGAGCAAGAACACGCAGGTCGATCCCGGCGAAACGAAGACGATCCGCTGGGTGGCCGAGAAGGTCGGGGTGAATCCGTTCTACTGCACGAATTTCTGCAGCGCGCTGCATCAGGAGATGCAGGGCTATATCCAGATCAATCCCGCCGGCACGCGGATCGCCTCGATCCAGCGGCCGGATCCGAAGAAACTGTAAGAATTCACCGCCGGGCTTAATAAATCGCGACGAAGGCGGAAACGTGGGGGGGGGGGGGCGCGCTCCGCCCCCTCTCGGTTCCCGACCCGAACGGAAGGAGTCTCTCGGTGGGCTATCTCGGCGGCGCGTTTTCGACGGCGGAGCGGCGCCTGATCGTCCTGGCGGCGCTGGTGCTCCTCCCCGTCTTCTTCCTCCCGGTGCTTCCGGTGTGGCACATGAAGCTCTGGGCGCCGCAGTACCGAGAGGGACTCACGCTCTCGATCTACACCAACACGATCCGGGGCGATCTCGACAAGATCAACACCCTGAACCACTACGTGGGGATGAAGGCGATCACGCCGGCCGACTTCCGGGAGTTCACCTACCTCCCGCAGGCCCTCACCGGGCTCGGTCTCTGCGCCCTCCTGGCGGCGCTCCTGAATCGCCGCTGGCTGGCCATCCTCGGGTGGCTCGTCTTCACCGGATTCGCCGTCGTCATGTTCGCCGACTACGCCATGTGGCTTTATAGCTACGGTCACGACCTCGATCCCCGCGCCGCCATCAAGCTGCCGACCTTCACGCCGCCGTTCATCGGGTACGCCAAGATGGCCAACTTCAAGGTTCTGAGTTTCCCCGGCGCGGGGACGGTTCTGCTCGGCCTGGCCTGGGCGCTCGGTCCGATCGTCGTATTCCTGGAGCGGCGCGCGGCGCGCCAAGAATCGGCCGCGGCCTCGTGATCCGTTCGAGGAACCGGATCGCCGCGGTCCGAGTCGCGGCCTTCCTCGGACTCTCTCTCGCGCTCTCCCTCGCGCTTCCCGCCCCCTCCCCGTCCTGGGCCGCGACGGTCCGCGTTCCTCCCCGCGCGGGCGCGCTCGCCGATGCCTGCGCGGCGGCCGCCTCCGGGGACACGCTGATCGTGGCGGCCGGCGTCCACGCGGGAGGCGCCGTGATCGCGCGACCGCTGACGCTGCGCGGCGAACCGGGCGCGATCGTGGAGGGAACGGGGAGCGGCTCGGTCCTCTTCTTGACCGGCTCCCTGATCCGCATCGAGAACCTGGCGATTCGCCGGAGCGGAAACCAGCCGCTCACGATCGACGCGGGAATCTTCGTGAAGGGCGGTTCCCGCGTCCGTGTCTCGGATGTGCGGATGACCGACGTCCTCTACGGCGTGGCGGCCGAACGGGCCGAGTCGCTGATCGTCGAGCGGTGCGAGTTGCGCGGCCGGGCTTCCGCCCGCGGCGGCGTGGAGTTTTCCATGGACGCCTCGAACGGAAACGGCATCCACCTCTGGTACTGCCACGACGCCGCCATCCGCGACAGCCGCATCACCAATTTCGTCGACGGCGTCTATCTCGCCTTCGCGTTCGGAACCGAGATTCGCGGGAATCTTCTCTGGGAGAATGGGCGCTACGGTCTCCACACGATGTACTGCCAGAACAACCGGCTGGTGGAGAACCGCTTCACGCGGAACATCGCCGGCTGCGCCATCATGTTCTCGAACCACCTGGTGGTGGAGCGGAACGACTTCGTCCACAACCGCGGCTCCCGGACCTACGGGCTCTTGCTGAAGGACTGCTCGGACGGCCGCTTCACGCACAACCGGCTCGTCGACAACACGGTCGCGATCTTCATGGATGGATCGAATCGCAACCGCCTCTCGGAGAATCTGGTGCAGGACAACGGGTGGGGCATCATTCTCTTCTCCTCCTGCGCGGGGAACGAATTCGCCGGAAACAACTTCTGGAACAACGACTATCCCGTCGCGCTGGACATGCGCTACAGCGACAACCGCTTCGACGACGGCGCCCGGGGCAACTACTGGAGCGAGAACGCGCCCTACGACCTCGACGCGAACGGGGTGAGCGACGTCGCCTTCTCGCCCGTCAGCGCGTTCGCCTTCCTCTCGAAGCAGTATCCCGATCTCGCGATTCTCAGTCGGAGTCCCGCGGCTGTGGCCCTGAGCGTCGCCGAACGGACGATCCCCGCGCTTCGGCCGAGCGAGATCGTGGACCGCTATCCGCTGGTCTCCCCCGCCTCGATGGTCCCTCCCGCTCCGGCGGCGGAGCCCCCGGTGCGCTCCGCGAACGGAACCCGAGCCATGGCCGGCGCCGGCTTCCTCCTGGTCGCGGCGACAGGATTGGCCGGCCTCTTCGTGAGGGGGTGGAGGCGATGATCCGCGTCGACGCGGTCACCAAGCGCTACGGATCGATCGTCGCGGTCGACGGCCTCTCCTTCGAAGTTGCCCCGGGCGAAACCTTCGCGGTGATCGGCCCGAACGGGGCGGGCAAGACAACGACGCTGAAGATGATCCTCGGGCTGGCGCGCCCCGACACCGGGCGGATCGCCCTCGGGCCGGAGGGGCTCCCCCCTCACGATCCGCGCGCCCGCGAGCGGCTCGGCTACGTTCCGCAACGGGTGGAGTTCCCCCCCGCGCGAACCGCGGCCGAGATCCTCGCCTACTTCGCCGCGCTCCGCGGACTCCCCGCCGACGCCGCGCCGCGCGCGCTCGCCCGGGTCGGCCTGGCCGCCGTCGCCGGCCGGCGGGCCAGCGATCTCTCGGGCGGCTACGCGCAGCGGCTTTCCCTGGCGCAGGCGCTCCTGGGCGATCCCTCGCTCCTGGTTCTCGACGAGCCGACCGCCAGCCTCGATCCCGAGGCGACGTGGGAATTCCGGTCGCTCGTGGAACAGCTCCGGCGCGAGGGAACGACCATCCTCCTCTGCTCCCACCTCCTCGCCGAGGTGGAGCGCGTGGCCGACCGGGTCCTGATCCTGCTCCATGGACGGCGCGCGGCGCTCGAGTCGCTGGGCGCGCTCCGCGAGCGGCAGGTGAACGCGACGCGGCTGGTCATCGAACTCCGCGACGAGGTGGGCGCGGCGCGAGCTCGGCTGGAGCAGGCCGGGTTCCCCTGCGACACGCTCGATTCGCGCCGGCTCGTGATCGACGGCGCCGAGGGACGCGGTGTGGCCGCACTCGATCTTCTGCGCGACGGCGGCGTGGCGATCCGGTCGTTCGAGCTCTCGCGGCCCACGCGCGAGGAGCTCATCCTCGCGGTGGTGCGCGGGGAGACGACCCCATGACGACGAGAATGCGACGCCGCGCTGCCCTCGCTCTTTCCTTCCTACTGCTCGCGGCCGGTTGCGGCACGCGGGGCGGCGCGCCGCGCTTTGCCCTTGGAACTCCCTGCGCGACCTGCGGCATGGAGGTGCGCGACGCGCGGTACGCCGGCGCGAGCGTGGAGGGCCGGTCGATCCGTCCCTACGACTCGATCGAGTGCGCCCTTCGCGACCTGTCCACAGCGCGCTCCGCGGCAGCGGCGCCCCCCGCGGGTACCCCGGTTCCGGACCCGATGACGCGGATCCGATCGCTCTACCTGGCCGACTACGCCACCGGCGCGCTCCATCGCTCCGACTCGCTCTGGATCGTGCACGCCGACATCGCCTCCCCGATGGGAGGGGGCCTGGCCGCGTTCCTCGACCGCGCGGAGGCCGCGCGGATCGCCGAGACGCGGGAGGGCCGCGTCATGCGGATCGATTCGCTCCTCCCCGCTCCGGAGGCGACGCCATGAATCGTTCGTATCTCAGGCTCGCGCTGGCGGTCGTGGTCGTGGGACTGGCGCTTGGCATCCTGTCGCGGCTTCCGCGCCGCGAAGCCGTGAAGCCGCGGGTGGAGCCGGCGGCCGAGCGCGTGGAACTGGCGCTGGAGATCGGCCCCGGCGGCGCCGTCGATTCGAATCGTGACGGCGCGCCGAAAGGGGCGATCGTCGAGTTGCGCATCGTCAATCGCGACTCGGTCGCGCGCACGCTTTCGCTCTCCGGTTACGAGGAGCGGCTCCGTCTTCCCGTGGCGCCGGGAGAAATCGCGCACGCGACGTTTCGCGCCGACCGTCCCGGCAGCGACTTTGCCTGGCTCGTGGACGGAGTTCCGACCGGGCGCTTCGCGGTGAGCGGTTCGCACCTGGAGGAGGGCCGCCAGTGAGTCGCCCGGGACGCTTCACCCGCATCCGGATCGTCGCCGCGGAGGAGTACCGCCGCGCACTCGAGACGCGCTGGCTCTTCGCCTTCACCGCGCTCTTCGCGCTCCTCGTCCTCGGCCTCTCGTATTTCGGCCTGGCGCAGAGCCGCGAGGTCGGCTTCCAGGGTTTCTCGCGCGTCACCCTGAGCCTCATGAACCTGGTCCTCTTCCTCGTTCCCTTGACCGGGCTCGTCGTCGGAGTGGGGAGCGTGGCGGGCGGCGGCGATGCCCTGCCTCTCCTCCTGGCACAGCCGGTGTCTCGCGGCGAGGTCCTGATCGGCAAGTACCTCGGCCTCTGCGCGGCGCTCGCCGTCGCGCAGGCGCTGGGATTCGGCGGCGGCGGCCTCATCGTCGCGTTTCAGGCGGGAAGCGATCAGATCGCCGGCTTCGCGGCGCTGACGGCCCTCTCCCTCCTCCTCGGCTGCCTCTCGCTTTCAGCGGCGCTCTGCATCGCGGCGCTCTTCCCCGATCGGCTGCGCGCTCTCTCGATGGCGCTCTTCCTCTGGCTCCTGATGGTGGTGCTCTACGACGTCGCCGTGCTGGGGACGACCGCGATCCTGCGCGGGCTGCCGCTTCAGGCGGTCCTCATACCGGCGCTTCTCGTCAATCCGGTCGATCTGGTCCGGATCCTGATCACCATCGCGGTCGGATCGGGCGCGCTCTTCGGTCCCACGTCGGCCGTGCTCGTCCAGTTCTTCGGCGGCACCGGCGGCGCCCTTCTGGCGATCGGCGTGCTCGGGATCGAAACTGTCGTTCCGCTGATCGTGGCGCTCCGCATCTTTCGACGAAGGGATTGGTGAGGCATGGGCATCCCGCTACCCGTACGCGAGGCACCGAAAGTGGTCCCCGGGCGCGAGCCCTACAGACGACTTTTCCCGCTCGGGATCGCCATCGGGATGACCGGCGTCGGGCTCTGGATCGCGCACGCGGCCGGCTGGATCCCCTACCCGGGAAATCCACACGCCGCCCTTCTCCTTCTTGGGTTCCAGCAATGCTTCATTCTCGGCTTCTTAATGACTGCCATGCCTGCATTTCTGCACGCGCCTCATTGCCGTTCGGAGGAGCTGGCGGCGGCGTTCTTCCTGGTCTCCGCCGCCTCCTTCAGCGCGCTCGTTGGATGGGCTTCGGCGGCCGGGCTCTTCTATGTGGGTAGTCTCGGCGTGCCGATCTGGATGGCCGTGCGCCGCATCGCGGGCCGGCAGGCCGGGCCTCCCCCGGAGGAGTTCATTCTCGTGGCGACCGGATTCGTGACGGGGATGGTGGGGGCGATCTGGATGTCGGGCGCCGCCGCGGGCCTCTGGGTCGAGCCATCTCCGCGCTTCGGACTTCGATTGATCGGATTCGGGATGATCCTCCCGGTCGTCCTCGGTGTCGGCGGGCTCCTGGTCCCGACCTTCATGGCGATGCGCGAACCGCTCACCATTCCGGGTCTGGCGCGCGCCCACCAGCGAGGGCCACGGCGGGCGCTCTATCTCCTGGTCGTGCTCCTCCTGGTCGGCGCGGTGGCGCTGGAAGGACGGGGAGAGCCGATCGCGGCGGCGTGGGTCCGCGCCCTCGTTGGCTCCGCGCTCCTCCTCTGGGTCTGGAAGCTCTTCCGCCTCCCTGGCCGCGCCGACCGTCTCTCCTACTCGCTTTGGACGGCGGGATGGCTCCTCTTCGCCGGACTCTGGCTCGGCGTCCTGGTTCCGGCGCGCCCACTCCTCGGCGAGCACGTCGTCTTCCTCGGCGGGTTCGGTTTCCTGACGCTCGGCATCGCCACGCGCGTCGTGGTGCGGCACGGCGGGTATCCGCTCGTGCTGGAATCCCGCGTGATCGGGACCGCCGCGCTCGTGCTTCTCGGGTTGGCGCTTCTGACGCGCGCGTTCTCCGAGAGCCTCGATCCGGCCGGCGCAACGAAGACGTGGTTCCTGGCGGGCGCCGCGGCGGCATGGATGGCGGCGTGGGGTCGCTGGGCCTGGAAGGCGGTGCCGCTCGCGCTCCGGCTTCCTCCCCCCACCAAAAGTGCGCCGGTGCGGCCCGCGATGACGGCGCCGGCCCCGGTGCCGGTCAACGTGGCTCCTCCCGCGCGAGGGTCCGCAGGCGTAGAGTAGAGGCATGACGCTCGGCTGGGAGGAGGCTCGCGCGATCGCCGTCGCGCTTCTCGGAGGCGGCGGCATCGGTCGCCGCGATTCTTTGGCTCCGGTGAGCGCGCCCGACCCGTCGTTCCCCTCGCCTGCCGATCTCCTCTTCGTCTTCGCCGGCGGCGACGGGCGGAAGCGCTTCGCCGTGGGGGCGTGGCGCGCGGCCCGCGCGGCCGCCCTGGTCGTGAGCGTCGCCCGTTTCGTGTGGCGCCGCGTTCCAAAGCTTGGACTCCCCAGCGACGGCGGCCTCGTCCCCCTCGTGGAAGCGACTCCGCCGGTGGACCGGCT
>JANOOP010000379.1:0-5918 GCA_031421415.1 Candidatus Eiseniibacteriota bacterium | reverse complement strand
GGCTTGAAGCTGAGCGTCTCCGCCGGAGCGCCGCCAAGCGGGATGGAGGCGCCCTTTCCGGAGCGGAGCGAATCGGGGATGACGATGGACGGCTTCACCAGGAACCCCGGAGCCAGCGAATCGGCCTCGGCATCGCTCTCTTCTTCCTCGTCTGGCCACGGCACGTCCACCGGATCTTCCGGAATCGGGGGGTCGTTCGGTTCCTGGCCGACTCGGGCCGGCGCCGCGACGGCGGCGGGCGCGGCGGAAGCCGGAACGACAATGGCGCCCGGGGTCGCGGCCAGAATGACCGCGAAACCGAGCGCCATCGGAAACGAGCGAAGGAGGCGCAGGCTAGAAGCGGAACCCGAGGCCGAACGCCCCCAGCCCCGTGATGCCGAACGTTCCTTCGACCTTGGGGTTGAATCGATAGCCGACCTCGAAGCCCCACGACGGGCCGTAGACGAGATTCGCGCGCCCGGTCCAGCGGGCGTCGAAGTCGTGCGAGATGGCGAAGCCGAATTCGGGACGGAGCCCCGCCCGATTGGCGAACGCTCCGAAGATGCCGGCGATGCTCGGCTCGCTTCGGTTCCCCTCGACGAACTGATACATGTAGTGGCCACCCATGACGAGGTCGTCGTTGAACGAGTTGTCACCGGGCCCGTAGTTGTCGAAGTAGAGGTTGTTGTCGTCGATTCCAAAATAGCCCCCGACCGCGCTCCGTTCCGAGATCGCGAAATCCACCTGGCCGTACACTCCCTCGAACACTCCGAAGCCGCCGCGGTTCACGCCGGAGACGATGTTCGCGTCGGGAATCGTGGCCCAGGCGCGCGGCGCGGCGAGAATGGCCAGCGCCAGCGTGAGGGCAAGCATAGTGCATTCGAAACGGGCTTTCCAGATACGCCGATCCATGCGCGATTCCTCCTCGAAGGTTTCCTGCGGACCCCCGCGCGGCGATTGTACCCCGGAAGAGGATCGGCATGTGGAATCACGTTCCGGACGGTGCAACGAGGATCCCCGCTAGCGGCGAGAACGAAGCGCGTCGAAGCGCGCGACGTCCAGCAGGACTCCGTCACGGAACCGAAGCGGCGTGGAGAGCTGGCCGTAATACCAGGCCTCCTCGACGTGCCCGACAGGACGCGAAAGGACGCGGCCGGTCGGATAGCCGAGCTCGTCGAAGACAAGACGCATGTCGCTCGGAATGCGCTCGCGCCAGTAGGCGAGGCGGAGGGCATGGCGGAGGAGTTTCTCCTGATGCCGGACGGAGTCGGACTGCCACGACTTCGTCGCCAGGACGCGCACGGTGTCGGCGTCGACGAAGTAGATGCGGCTCGGGCCGACGACTTCCTTCGGCTGAGCCAGCGCGGTGGGGCTCGGAAGAACGAGGACGGCAAGGCAGGTTGCGGCGAGGGCCATGGCGAGGTTGCGGAGCATGGTGCGAGGCCTTTCGAGTGGGGCGAGTCGGGCGAAACGGGTGCCACGCCCCATTCCGGCGTGGCACGTTCACTCGACAATTATAGCCTAGGGGCGGCTACCGGGGTGCGGAAAAAACCTCTAGCGACGGTAGAGGATTCGGCCGCAATTCTCGCAGAATTCGTAGGTTGCACCTTCGGAGTTCCGGCCGATCGTGTTGGTCGGGAGGCTGATCCGGCAGCCGGAGCAGACGCGGCCGTTCACGGGGACGATCACGCGGAAGAACCGACGGCTCATTCGTTCATAGGTCTGAAGCAGGCGTCCCTCGACCCGGCTGGCCAGTTTCTCCCGGGTCCGTTCGAGGTTCGAGATCCCCTCCACCGCGAAGCCGAGCCTCTCCTCCTGGGACGCCATTTCGGGGTCCCGCATCTCGCGCAGGAGGCAATCGACGTCCTGCAACTGGATCAGCACATCGAGCGATTCATCCATTGGCGGCCTCGATCAGGGTTCGCCGTACGGTCCCGAAGTCGGGCGCCTCGAGGAGCCGCTGGCGCGTCTTCGCGAGCCGTACCGCGCGGACGATTTCCGCGACCAGGTTGAGATAGACGGGATCCCGCTCCAGGGGCGGCGCCACGATGAGGAAGCAGAGATGAGTCGGCAGCCCGTCGGGAGAGTCGAAATCGATCCCCTTGCTGGAGCGCGCGATCACCATGGAGCGCTCGGTGATGAGCGTCGAGCGCGCGTGCGGCACCGCGATTCCCTTCCCCAGGCCGGTGCTACCCAGCGCCTCGCGCCGGCGAACCGCGTCCAGAACGCCTTCGGGATGGCGCGTCGCATCGGCGGTCGCGAGCACTGCGACCATTTCCTCGAGGACGGATGATTTGCGCTTGGTGCGAAGCTCGGAAATGAACAGGGCCTTCCGGAGGTGTTGCCGGAGCAGCGGGATCTCTACCGTGGGCGAGAGCGTGGCGGGGCTCATTCCTTTGAGAGATCTGTGGGCAGGGGTGACGATTTGCCTCCTCCCCTAGCACGTACGTTACAAGACGCAATCCCCCCATGGCAATAAGGTTCTCGGGAGGTGGCCGGAAGGCGCCCTCCCCCGCGAACCGCACGACCCTCGATTCCGCAACTCGCTGCCCTAGAACTCTTTGGAATTACGCGTGATAGCGAGACAAAATCGACCCGATCGAGGCACGCCCCTTGCGTACTGTGTCGGCCTGGGAGGATTCATGCCATGGCTAGTCTGAGGGAGCGTCGCCAGCGTCAAATCGCCGTCGTGGGCGCGATGGGACACGATGAGTTCATGTCGGGCGTCCGGATGCTCTACGCCTGCCGCTATCAGGATGCCCTCACGCACTTTCAGGAGGCGGTCGTCCTGGAGCCGCATGCCAAGGGGTATCTGAGCTACCTCGGCCTCGCCACGGCCCATGCCCAGCGCAAGTTCTCCGACGCGGAGCAGCTCTGCCGGAGGGCGATCGAGTCGGAGTATCACCGCCCGGAGCACTACTTCAATCTCGGCGAGGTCTACGTGCTTGCGGGACGGAAATCCGACGCGATGAAATCGTTCACCCAGGCACTCTCCTGGAACCCCAGCTACGATGCGGCGCACGACGCACTCCGGAAACTCGGCGTGCGGCGGCCGCCGGTGGTTCCGATTCTGCCGCGGAGCCACCCGCTGAACGTGTTCCTTGGGAGGACGCTCCGGGGGAACAAGAAGAGAACGGCCAGGGCCACGGCGTAGCGACAGGGCCGGCGGTCACTTCCCGAGTAACCGCCGTAGCGCGTCCCGGCCTTTCTTGAGCGGGTCCTCCACCGCGGCGCTGTCGCCGCGCGCGGCGCCCGAGTCGACGGCAGCGCCCGTGGAGTCGGTGGCTCCGCCCTTCTTCGGGGGGGCGACTTTCTCGGAAAGCGATTTCGACAGCGCCTGCGTCAGGTTCTCCTTCAGGCCCCGCCCCGCGACGTCGAGGAATTTTCCCGCCTTCAGCTGCACCTTGGGCGAGTCGGAGGTTCCCCCGATCGAGAGCTGGATGGGGAGCCGCCCGTCGGCGTCGCGCGCGTAGCGGGCGAACTGAGCGAGCGCGCCGCTTCCCTTCACCCGCTCCGGCGCGAGTCGGAGGACGAGTCCAAGGTTCATCGACTTGTCGATGCCGAGCGATCCGGTCAGCTCGAACTTGTCCGGGCCCAGGTCGCCCTGGACCTTGTCGAGGAGGAGCTTCCCTCCCTCGATGCGTAGCACGTGCGAGATCGTCTTGAACGCCATGTCGGCATCCGCGTTGAGCCCGAGCGCGTCACGGATTTTCCGAATCGTCTCGGTCTCGGCGATCTTCCCCTGCTCCACGGTCCCGGTGACGTTTCCGCGGAGCGAGTCGCTCACCTCCGCGCCCGGAAGCCCCGGTCCGGCGAGATCGACGTTGCCGCTCAACGCGCCGGTGAGGCCAAGCTTGAAGGGGATAAGGCCGCGCGCGAATTCCTCGACCGGCGCTTTCTGCACGTCGAGCTTGAGCGCGTACGACGGTTTCGCCGCCAGATCGCGCACCGTGAGCGCGCCCGCCAGCGTGCCGGTCCCGATGGCCCCGTGGATCGGCTCCACTGCGAGCGTGCCGTCCTCGTAGCGGACGGGCAGCGTGAGATCGCGCACGGTCATCGTTCCCTGGCGGAGTTCTCCGATCGAGACGTTCGCGGTCAGGAGGCGGAACGGGAGCGCCGTCGCGGGCGCCGCCGGAGCCGGGGCCACCTTCGCCTCCGCGCCCTTTGCCGGAACGGGCGGCGCCCACTCCTCGGCGATGAATCGATCGAGACGCGCCGTGAAGGCGCCGGTGCCGAGTGGCTTCCCCATGGTCACGACGCCCGTCACCGAGGCCGTCGTGGAACCGAGGGTGGCGTCGAGAGAGCGGACGTCGATCCGCTCGGCGTCGCCCGCCAGCTGAAATTGGAGGCGGCGGATCGGCGGCTGAACACCGGGGGCGGTGCCGCTGAGGTCGCGGCCACTGAGCGTCCACTTGACCACCGGAGGGGCCGGCCCGCGGTTCACGAAGACGGCGCGAACGGCGAGCATGCCGCTCGCCCAGGTCGGCGTGTTCGGCGCGAGGCCGTTCAGGCGCGCGGCCGGTGCGTCGAGCTGGAACGTCCCGTTCGACTCGCCGCCCGGCTCGGTGGAGCCCTTCGCGTCGAGACGCAGGGAGAGTCCCGAACCGCCGCCCTGCGCCCGCGCGGTGAATCGCCGATCGGGCGTGACGCTCCAGTCGGCGCCGACCTCGTCGAGCGCGAACTTGTTCGGCCCCGACTCCACCAGGATCGGCTTCAAAGTAACCTTCCCGCTCTGCACCGGCGCTTCCGGTGTTCCCGCGATCTTGACCTCCCAGGACGCCTTCGTCGACCACGTGGCCGGCGACGCGGCGGCCAGAGCGTGGAACGCCGGATCGTTCGAGCGGATCTCCTGCGGCGCGCCCGCCAGCGTGAGGTCGAGGCGCACCGGACTCGCCGGCGCGTTCGGGGGCGGAAGGGCGATCGATCCGCGCAGCTCGCTCCTCAGCGGCCCGAGCAGCACGATCCCGCGCGTGACGTCGAGGCGCGGCGAGGCGCCGCCCGTTCCCTTCATCGCGATGTCGGCCCTGAGCGGCGACGGAAGCGCCAGGAGCGGATCGCGCGCCGAACCTTTCCAGAAGAGACTCTCCACCGTCGCCTGGACGCGCACCGCACGCGGCGCCTGGAGCGTCCCGCCGATCTCGGCGACGCCATGAATCCGGCGAAGGTCGATGCCGCCGCCGTAGAGGTCGCGCGTCCGGACGTCGATGCCGTCGAGTTCCAGCTTCGGCAGAAGCAGGGCCATGCCGCCCGCGCCGGCGCCCCCCGCGGCGGCCCTCGCCTCCGGAGGGAGCGGGCCACGATCCCAGGTGGCGATCCCCGCGTCCTTCACGCGCGCCGCCGCGATCTCCACCCTCCGGAAGAGGAGCGGCAGGATCTTGAAGCGGACAAAGACCTCCTTCGCCTTCAGGTCGAGACGCGGATCGCCCTCGCGCGGCATGCGGACCGCGAGCCCCTCGATCCGAACTCCGATCGCGAGCCATTCGAGGCCCGGCTCGAGCTGCTTCCAGTGGATATCCGCTCCGCTGAGGGCGGCGGCCTGCCGCTGAGCTTCCTTCGAGACCCACTCCTTCGGCAGGAAGGCCCACGCGATTCCGATGACGAGCGCGACGACCCCGGCGAGAGCGGCGAGCGCGACGAGTCCGATCCGAACGAGGCGCGCCATCAGAAGGCCCCTCCTCCACCGTAGAAGAAGCGCACGGCGGCCGCGATGCGGACGATCGACTCCGGCGTGAGCTCGGGGCCGACCGGAAGCGAGAGAACCTCCTTCGCCAGCCGGTCCGAGACCGGGAAGCCGCCCTGCGGCGTCCCCGACTCCTGGAAGCAGGGCTGCGCCGGCACGGGAATCGGATAGTAGATTCGCGACGCGATCCCTCGCTCGCGAAGGTGCGCCTGCAGCTCATCCCGGCGCGGCGCCCGGATGGTGAACTGGTGGTAGGTGT
>JANOOP010000378.1:0-1505 GCA_031421415.1 Candidatus Eiseniibacteriota bacterium | reverse complement strand
GAATGGGCGGCGCTCCGCAAGCGGCTATCCGTACGCCATGACGCACGCGCTGGTCGAACGCCTAACGCCGGATCTTCCTCCGGAAGGCGTGGACGCTCGCCGCGCGGAGTCGGCGCGCGAGAAGGAGTACCTCGAGGGAAGCCGGGGGCTCGATCCGCTGAACCGCGCCCTTCGCATCGACACCGCCGGCTGGCTCCCCGATGACCTGCTCATGAAGGTCGATCGCACGACGATGGCCTACGGCCTCGAGGCCCGCGTGCCGTTCCTGGATCACCGCGTCGTTGAGCTTGCGATGCGCATGCCGGCGAATGTGAAGCTGCGCGATGGGGCCGGCAAGTGGGTCTTGCGATCCGCGTTTCGAGATCTACTCCCGACAGAGGTGGCACAGCGCCCGAAGCACGGTTTCAATGTCCCGCTCGCGAATTGGTTTCGCGGCCCGCTCCGAACGCTGATCTCGGAGGACTTTCCAGAAATTGCGCGGACCTCCGCGCCGTGGCTCTCGACAAGGGCCATCCGCGAACTTGTCACGCGCCACGTTGAAGGCGGGGAGGATCTGGCGCGGCCACTATGGACGGCCTATGCGCTGGCCGTCTGGTTCCGGGACGCCGCGGCGAGTTGCCCACGACTAGAATCGCGCACTCCAGCTCACGCCGGTCGACGACGGGACGTGGGAGGTGGAACTCTGTCCGTAGGGTGATCGGGAATTCCGACGAACCATCAGGCCACGAACCGGCGCTTCCCCACGGGAGGCGCCGCCGGCCAATTTTCAGCCAAGCGCATTGACGCGCGCTCCCGGCCCGTGGTACCAATTCACGTGATTTGCGGGGGTTACGGGGACGAGAGCCGCCTCCGTAACAGCCCCAGCCCGAAGTCCTTTTCGACCGCCAACACCAGGGATGGAGTTGAAGACGATTCGGCCCACCCGCGCACCCTCGATGCTCCTCACGGCGACACGGGGCTTCACCATGGCCCTGGCGGCGCTGGCGCTGCTCGTAGCGCCGCACGCGCGCGCCCAATCCGGTTCCAGCCTCGACGCGAAGATCGCGCAGACGGGCCGCACGCCCGAGGAGATCCGCGAGGAGATCCGGGCGCGGAAGCTGTCGCCCGAGCAGATTCGCGACGCCTTGCGCGAAGCCGGGTATAGCCCCGACGCGCTCAATTCGTACATGCCCGGCACCGGCTCGGCGGCCGCCACCGGCGCAACGACGCCCGGTGCGTACGCGCAGCCACCCAGCGGGGCGCTGACCACCGAGCCGATGGCTCCCTCCGCCTTCCCCAACGCCCCGCGCGAGCCCTCCGCGGCCGAGATGCGCTCCGACTTCGAGCGGGAAGTGGCGCGGCGGATGGGCGGCGACGACGCGGCCGCCATTCGCCCCTTCGGCTACGAGATCTTCTCCTACTCGCCCACGACCTTCGAGCCTCTTGCCGCGGGCCCCGTCGATCCCGACTATCCGATCGGCCCCGGCGACGAGGTGATCGTCACCCTCTGGGGCGACAACGAATTC
>JANOOP010000377.1:0-12946 GCA_031421415.1 Candidatus Eiseniibacteriota bacterium | reverse complement strand
CCGTGCTGGTCGTCGTGGAAAACCGGGATCGAGACGAGCGACTGGAGTTTCTCCTCGATGACGAAGCATTCGGGCGCCTTGATGTCTTCGAGGTTGATGCCGCCGAAGGTTGGCTCCAGGGCACGGCAGATGCGAACGATCTCCTCCGGGTCCTTGGAGTCGATCTCGAGGTCGAAGACGTCGATGTCGGCGAAGCGCTTGAAGAGGATTCCCTTTCCCTCCATGACGGGCTTCCCCGCCAGCGGGCCGGTGTTGCCCAGCCCCAGGACGGCGGTGCCGTTCGTGATGACGGCGACGAGATTTCCCTTCGCGGTGTATTCGTAGGCCAGGTCGGGATTCTTCTCGATCGCGAGGCAGGGCTCGGCGACGCCCGGCGTGTAGGCAAGCGAGAGATCTTTCTGGGTGGCGCAAGGCTTCGTGGATACAACCTCGATCTTTCCGGGCCGCCCGCCCCGGTGATACTCCAGCGACTCGTTCCGCAGCGCATCGACCATAATGGCGTAACCCCTTTCGACAAAGACGTCTACGACGATTCGACGGGACGTCCCGTCGCTACCATTCTCGACCTCCTCGGGGCGTTCGCAAGGTGGCCCCTCGTAGTACGTGGAAGGGCGCACAAAGGGCACCTCCGGCGGAGGCCTCCCCGGCTCGATTCCGCCGGCTCCCCTGGCCCCGGCGAATGCCGTACAATCCGGGGTCTCCTTTCGTCACGTTTTCGCGCCCTTCCACGGGAGGTACTTCTCGATGAATCTGCGCCGAATTCTGTTCACGGCGGCGGTCGCCCTGGGGCTGACGTCGATTCTCGCGCCGGCCGAGGCCCAGACGCGTTCCGCCGCGGCCCGCAAAGCGTCGCCCGCCGCCGCGGCTCGCGCCGAGAAGGTCGCCTCGGTCGAGGGAATCACCGAATATCGCCTGGCGAACGGCATGCGCGTCCTCCTCTTTCCCGATCCCTCCAAGCAGACGGCCACGGTGAACATCACCTACCTGGTCGGGTCGAGGCACGAGGGATACGGCGAGACGGGGATGGCCCATCTCCTCGAGCACCTTCTCTTCAAGGGCTCGAAGAACCACCGCGACATTCCCCAGGAGCTCACCTCGCACGGCGCCCGCCCGAACGGAACGACGTGGTTCGATCGCACGAACTACTTCGAGACCTTCGCGGCAACCGACGAAAATCTCGAGTGGGCGCTCGATCTGGAAGCCGATCGGATGGTGAACAGCTTCATCGCGAAAAAGGACCTCGACTCCGAGATGACGGTCGTCCGCAACGAGTTCGAGATCCGCGAGAACGACTCCAGGGCGATCCTGACGGAGCGCGTCTTCTCGACCGCCTACCTCTGGCACAACTACGGCAAGTCGACCATCGGCGCCCGCTCCGACCTCGAGGGCGTCCCGATCGAGCGTTTGCAGGCGTTCTATCGGAAATGGTACCAGCCGAACAACGCGATCCTGGTCGTCGCCGGCAAGTTCGATGAGGCGAAGACGCTTCGAATGATCGGGAAGAAGTACGGCGTCATTCCCCGCTCCAAGCAGCCGATCGAACGCACCTACACGGTCGAGCCGGCGCAGGACGGCGAGCGGACCGTGACCTTGCGGCGCGTGGGCGACACGAAGGTTGCCTCGGTTGCCTATCACATCCCGGCGGGCTCGGATCCTGAGTACGCCGCCGTCGGCGTGCTCGGCTTCATCCTCGGCGACAAACCCTCGGGCCGGCTCTACAAGGCGCTGGTCGAGACGAAGAAAGCCGCGACGATCTCGACCGACGTGTCCGAATTCCGCGATCCCGGGCTTCTCTACGTCGACGCGACCACCACGTCGGACGGCGCCATCGAGGAGGCCCGCGACACGATGATCCGCACGCTGGAGGAATTCGCCTCCACGCCGCCGACGGAACAGGAAGTGGCGCGCGCGCGGGACAGCCTTCTCAAGGGGTGGGACCTCACCATGCGCGAGTCGCAGCGGGCCGCGCTCCAGCTCTCGGAGTGGTCCGCCATGGGCGACTGGCGCCTCATCTTCCTCCACCGCGACCGGCTTCAGAAGGTGACCGTGGACGACGTCACGCGTGTCGCCGGCGCCTATCTCAAGTCGTCGAACCGGACCGCCGGGATGTTCCTCCCGACGAAGGACCCCGATCGCGCGACCGTCCCCGCGCTGCAGGACATCGCCGCCGTGGTGAAGGACTACAAGGGCGGCGAGGCGCTCAGCACGGGCGAGGCGTTCGATCCGTCGCCCGACGCCATCGAGGCTCGCCTGACCCGCACGGCGCTTCCCTCGGGGTTGAAGGTGGTCTTCCTGCCGAAGAAGACGCGCGGGGCGACAGTCCAGGCCGTGATCCGGCTTCACTTCGGAAACCCGACCGACCTGAAGGGACGGAAGCGCGCCGCCGAGATGGCGGGCAGCATGCTGATGCGCGGCACCTCGAAGCACACCCGCCAGGAGCTGAAGGACGAGATTGACCGGCTGAAGGCCACCGTCCGCGTGGACGGAGCCGCCACCGGGGCGTGGGTGACGATCGAGGCCACCAAGGAGACCCTTCTCCAGGCGCTTCGCCTGGCGGTGGAAGCCTTGCGCGAGCCGACGTTCCCCGCGACCGAACTGGAACTACTGCGCCAGGAGGTGATCGCGGCGGTGGAGGAATCGAAGACCGATCCGCGCCAGCTGGCGAGCACGGCCGCGGGTCGCTATCTGGTGCCGCGGACCGCCGACGACCCTCGCTACATCGCCACGCCCGAGGAGATGCTGGAGTCGACCAAGCGAGTCACGGTCGCGGAGGCGAAGCAGTTCCACGCCGACTTCTACGGCGCGTCCGATGGAGAGATCTGCATCGTCGGAGATTTCGACGCGAAGGCGACGCAGGAATTGCTCAACGAGCTTCTGGGCGCCTGGAAGAGCCCCCGGCCGTACGTCCGCCTGGTGACCCCCTACGAGGAGCGGCCCGCCTTGATTCAATCGATCGAGGCGCCGGATAAGCAGAGCGCGTTCATGCAGGCCTCCTTGCGAATCCAGATGCGCGACAGCGATCCCGACTACCCCGCCATGATCCTGGGCAATTTCATGACGGGCGGAGGATTCATCAACTCCCGCCTGGCGACCCGGATCCGCCGCGTCGAGGGCCTCAGCTACGGCGTCGGCTCCGGTTTCATTGCCGGTCCGTGGGAGGACGACGCTCGGTTCTTCGCCATCGCCCTCTACGCTCCCGAAAACGCGACCAAGTTGGAGACCGCCTTCAAGGACGAGATGGCGAAGATGCTCGCGACCGGATTCGCCGCCGACGAGATCGCCGAGGCCAAGAAAGGCTGGCTCCAAGCCCGGCAGGTATCGAGGTCCCAGGATCGCGAACTCATGGGTACCCTTGCCAGCAGACTGGAAGAGGGCCGCGCGCTCTCGTTCGACCGGGACATCGAGACGGCGATTCAGAACCTGACGGCGGAGCAGATCCTCGCCGCGATGCGGACGAAGATCGACTTGAACAAGATCACGATGGTTCAGGCGGGCGATTTCGCGAAGGTGAAGAAGGCAGAGAAGGCGGAGGTGGAGGCGAAGTAGGCCCCGGCCCGCCCGGTCCGGCTTACGCGGCCGAGGCGGTCGGGTTTCCGAGCCTCTTGAGCGTCTGGAGATGGGACCGGACCGCCTCGCGCATCGTCTCGTGATGGTGGTGCGGCACCCCGTGCTCCGCGGCCGTATCACGGACGATCTTGCTGATCGCGGGGTAATGGACGCTGCAGACTTTCGGGAAGAGATGGTGCTCGACCTGGAAGTTCAGCCCGCCGACGTACCACGAGAGCCAGCGATTCGAGGTCGCGAAGTCCGACGTCGTCTCCATCTGGTGGATCATCCACGCCGTTTCCATGGTGCCGTCACGCGCGGGGATGGGGTGCTCGGTTTCCTCGACGACGTGCGCCAGCTGAAAGACGATTCCGAGAATGAACCCCGCGGTCAGATGCAAGGCCAGGAATCCGATGGCGAACTGCCACCACGCGACATCCAGGACGAGGAGCGGGATCGCGATCGTGTAGCCGTAGTAGAAGACCTTCGACACGAAGAGCGTGGCCACGTCGGAGAAGCGGTGCCGCTTGCCGTGGAACGGACCCAGTTCCCGCATCAGGAAATACTTGTAGTCCTTCACGAAGACCCAATTGAGGGTCGAGAGGCTGTAGGCCACGGCGGCGTAGAGATGCTGGAATCGGTGAATCGGCTTCAGCTTCGCCTCGGGAGATAGTCGCAGGAGCGGCGAGATCTCCAGGTCCTCGTCCAGACCGTGAATGTTCGGGTAGGTGTGGTGGATCACGTTGTGCGTGATCTTCCACATGTACCCGCTCGCGCCCGCCAGCTCGAAACTGAATCCGAGAAGCTTATTGAGCCAGGGCCGGGAGGAGTACGCCCCATGAAGGGCGTCGTGCGCGATGCTGAATCCGATCCCCGCGGTGCCCACCCCCATCAAGACCGCCAGGCCGAGCATCTGCCACGGCGAGAACTGATTGCTCAGGATCATGCCGTACGACCCGAACGTGACCAGGAGGATAACGATGGTCTTGATCACCATCGAGGCGTCGGCCTTCGGAGAAAGGTGGCGGGACTCGAAGTAGGCGGCGACGCGGCGTTTCACATCCTCACCGAAGCCGGCGGCCTGGGCGGGGGCGAAGACGACTCGAGAGATGGCGGGGCTTGTCCCTGCGGCGGCGTTGCTGATGGCTACCTCCCGAAATGCCCGCTCCCATGCGGGAGCGACCCTGGCGAATTTTTTGCGACGGAGCGCTGAGAACGGTCCCCTGCCCCCCCGGCTAGGCTCTCGGTTCGAAACTCTGCTTGGAGAGTACCGGTTCCGGCCCCTCTGCGCCAGCGCTTCAATGCTACAATTCCCGGCCCATGATCTCCCTCAGCAACATCAGCAAGCAGTACGGTCGCCAGGTTCTCTTCGTGGAGACCTCCTTCCAGCTCAACGCCGGGGAGAAGGCCGGCCTCGTGGGGCCGAACGGCGCCGGGAAGACGACCGTCTTCCGGATGATCGTCGGCGAGGAACTCCCCGACGAGGGCGAGATTTCCATCCCCAAGCGGACCACCATCGGCTACTTCCGCCAGGACGTCGGCGAGATGTCGGGCCGCTCGGTGCTGGACGAGGCGATCGCCGGGAGCGGAAAACTCGGGGACCTTCACCACGAGCTGAAGGACCTCGAGCACGCCATGGCCGACCCGGAGCGCATCGGCGAGATGGAAAAGATTCTCAAGCGCTTCGGCGAGGTGCAGGGAGCCTATCAGGACGGGGGCGGCTACGATCTGGAGGCCCGGGCCCGCGAGGTGCTCCACGGGCTTGGCTTCGAGGACCCCCAGATCGACGGCGATGTCGGCGCCATGTCGGGAGGCTGGAAGATGCGCGTCGGCATGGCCCGCGTGCTTCTGGGCCGCCCCGACGTGCTCCTGATGGACGAGCCGACGAACCACCTCGACATCGAATCGATTCTCTGGCTGGAGGAGTTCATTCGCGACTACCCCGGCGCGGTGCTCATGACGTGCCACGACAAGGATTTCATGAACCGCGTGGTGAGCCGCATCGTGGAGATCGACGGCGGCGAGTTCAATACCTTCACCGGGAACTACGACTACTACGTGCGCGAGCGGGCGATCGCCGAGGCGAACCGCGAGGCGGCCTACGCGCGCCAGCAGGCGATGCTGGCGAAGGAGCGCCGCTTCATCGAGCGCTTCGCCGCGCACGCGGCCAAGGCCGCCCAGGTGCAGAGCCGCGTGAAAAAGCTCGAAAAGCTCGATGTCGTCGAGTTGCCCGTGCGGCGAAAGGTCGTGGAGTTCGACTTCCGCCAGCCGGCGCGTTCCGGAGAGGACGTCGCGATGCTCTCGGGCGTGTCGAAAGCCTACGGGTCGCGGGTCCTCTACGACGGATTCGATTTCGTGATCCGCCGGACCGAGCGCTGGTGCGTCATGGGGCGAAACGGCGCCGGAAAGACGACCCTGCTGAAGCTGGTCGCCGGGGTGCTCGACCCGGACCACGGCTCCGTGCGGCTGGGCGCCGGCCTCAGGGTGGGATACTTCGCCCAGCAGTCGCTGGAGCAGCTCGATCCGTCGCTCACGGTCTTCGAGCAGATCCAGCAAAGCTGCCCCATGGAGGGCCAGGGGGTGCTTCGGAATCTCCTCGGCGCGTTCCATTTTTCCGGCACCGACCACGAGAAGCCGGTCCGCGTCCTCTCCGGCGGCGAGAAGTCGCGACTCGTGCTCGCCCAGATGCTCTTCGATCCGCCGAATTTTCTCATCCTCGACGAGCCGACGAATCACCTCGATCTCGAGACGAAGGAGATGCTGGTGGAGGCGCTCGGGGACTTCGAGGGGACGATGCTCTTCGTGAGCCACGACCGCACGTTTCTGAAGGGGCTGAGCAATCGCGTGCTGGAGCTCCGCCCCGGGGATGGCAACGGCACGCCTGGACTCCCCCCTTTCGCGTACGGCGGCTCCTACGTGGAGTTCGTGGAACGGACCGGGAGCGAGGTCGCGGGTGTGCATCGGTAGGAGCCTCCGCGTCCGGGGCGGCGCGGACCCTAACGCTGCCCGCCGGGGCGAAAGCCCCGTGACGTCGGGTGAGATGGCCCAATCCGACCACTCGATCGGGGTCGCCCAACCATTCCAATCTTAACTCACGCGCTGTTCTTGCCGATGGATCTAGGATGCGATCTCTGCTTCCGACCTCCCTGCTCGCGGCGCTCCTCCTCGCCGCCGGTTGCGCCGGCTCTCATCCGGCGATCGGATCGGCCGACGGGTCGCGCGGCGGATCGGAGGCCGTGGGGTTCGCCTCGTTCTACGCCCCCGAGTTCCACGGGCGGTCCACCGCGAGCGGCGAACGCTACGACTCCGAAGGACTCTCCGCCGCCCATCGCACGCTTCCCTTCGGAACGCGCGTGCGCGTGACGAATCTCAAGAACGGACGAAGCGTCGTCGTGACGATCACCGATCGCGGCCCCTTCCGCCGAGGTCGCATCGTGGACGTCTCGCGGCGCGCGGCGCGCGACCTGGGATTCCTGCGAGCGGGCCTGGCTCGCGTCCGCCTGGAAGTTCTCTCCCCCACGGGGTGAGCCCCCGGGGTCATGACCCCGAGGGCTCCGGACCACGCTTCGGACGAGACCTCCGCCACTCAGCACCCTTCACTCGAATCCACCGCCGCGGTCGTCTGCTTCGGCAGCACGTTCAGGAAGATCCAGACCCGCTTCCAGCGATTTCCACCGTTCGTCGCCGTGGCCGAGAGCCCGAGGCGTTCGGTCGCGCTCCGAAGCGGCACGCGGTAGGAGGCGCGCCAGACGTTTGCCCCAGCGTCGTAGGCGAAGGGTCGCGTTTGACCGCGTCCATCCGACAAGGTGATCGCGGTCACGTCGGCCGATCCCTCCGCGGTGATCTCCACAATGCTTCCCGGCACGGCGAGGGAGTCGGGAACGCTCACGACGACTTCCGGCGGAAGCGCGGCATCACCCTCCACCGCCGGTGTCTCACCCGATGCCTCTTCCTGAAGCGCGCCTCCCTCGGTCCCCGCAACACCCGACGCGAGCGCCGTCTGGGAAGCACCGTCCCCCTGGGCGGGGGTCGCGACCGGAGCGGCGACCAGGCCATGGCCTCGCGCGTCGCTGGTGGTCGCGGAAACCCGCTTCTCCTCCTTGCCGCATCCCAGCGCCACCAGCAGCAACAGAAACGAGGCAGCGACGGCGGCGTCAACACTCTTGATGCCCAGCACGTTCGACTTCTTCTCCTGGCGAATCATGATCCTGCTCCCAGCCGGCGACCGCGGGGTACAACCAGGAGGATGCCGCCGGCGTCTGGCCTCTGGTCGTCCGGCGCGGGCTTTGCCTCCCGCTCTCCGGATTCCGGCAGCGCCGCTCTGGCGCGGCCGGTGACAAGACGTCTAATCAATCGCCGTGCCGCGCGGTTATCTATTTATATTACAACAACTTACATAAATCTTAGCGGCATCGACCGAGGCGTTTCGTGTCAACCTTGACACGGAGGAACTTTGGGAGCAGGCTGATGGCCATGGCAAAGACGCTTGTTGGCAACGCCTTGCGTGCGTGTGGCAAATGGGACACGCGATGTCCCCTGGCGTCCACTCGTCGGGTCGAGCGCCGGATCGGATTGCGCGACTCATTCGCGGTCTCCGCCGCGTTCATGAGTTTCGCGATTCTCGCCCTTCTGTCCCTTCCGGCCATGGCCGCGCCGAGTGCTCCGGAGCCGCTCGACGCGCGCGTCATCTGGCACCACGCCGATTACGTCTACGTCGTCCTCGGCGATTCGGGCAGCGTGGCGCCCGGCGACACACTCCTCGTTCGCTCCCGGAAGAAGCAGGTCGCGGCGGCGCCGATCGTAAGCGTCGCCGAGGGAGGGCTGGCCGTGGCCCGCCTCGTCTCGGGCTCGCTCTCCGGCGAGCGAAAACTCGACCGTCTGCGCGTTCTGGCGGCGCGCAGGCCGCTTCCCTCGCCCTCCACGATTCGGGTGGGGTTTCCCTCGGGACGGCGCACGGCGAATCGATCGGGCTGCGAGCAGTGGACGCTCCGGCCGCCCCTGGGCATGGCCTATCGAGTGGAACCGACGGGACGGCTTGGCTATCGGCTGACGCGCGATTCCACCGAAAGCCTCTCCGGCGTCTCCGCGTCCGGCGGCGGCGCTGTCGGGCGCACCGCCTCCTGGCCCGACACGATCGCCGTGAGCCTTTTCGACGACGCGGCCGAGGAGGAGATCGCGCTCGAGAGGGGCGACCTCGACGTGGCCCTCTTCGGACCGGGTGAACTCTCCGCGCGGATTCGCTCGGCGCCGCGCTGGAAGATCCACCTCGCCGCCGACTGTTCCGTTCTCACCCCGCCGGAATTCGGCCCCTACGTTCGCGCCCTCGGGGCACCGGCGTTTCTCGGCATGGTCGATTGCGACGCGGGAGGCAGTGGGCCGTGAACTCGCTTCGCGCCAGGCTCATCGTCGCCTTCTCGGTCGTCGCGCTGGTGCCGCTCGCGATCGCGATGGCGCTCCTCGGTTCACGAATCGAATCGATGGTGAAGGAGGAGGCGCGCGAGCGGCTCGGCGCCACGCTCGGCACGCTTCAGCAGCAGGTGGAGACCGAAGGCAAGCGCCTCGTGGAGCGGCTCGCCATCCTGGGCCGCGATCCGCAACTGAAGCGTCTCTACCTCCTCCGCCCCGGCAGCGAGCGGGAGCTGTCGGAGTACGTGGCGGAGCGGCGGTTCCTCCTCGGGCTCGATTTTCTCTACGTCACCGACTCCACCGCGGCGGAGGTCGCGGGCGAGAGGCCGGGCGCCGGCCTGACCCAGGAGGCCGAGGCCGCGATCCGCTACCAGGGTGACGTCGTGGGGATCGTCCACGGTGGCATCCTCTTCGATCGGGCCGTCCTCGAGCGTCTCGGCACGAACGGAGGGATCGACCTGATCCTCCGCGACGCCTCCGGCGCCGTGGTCGCCCACACGCTCGATCCGCGGATCGAACCGCCGCGCTCGGACGTGAACTCGATCGCTCGCGTCTCCATCGGAGGTCGCTGGTTCTGGGGACGGCAGATCGCGCTCGAGATCGGGCCCGAGCGATCCGCCACCCTCAGCGGCCTCGCCTCCACCGAGCCGGCCGATCGCGCGATCGGCGCCCTTCGCGCGGCCACGCTGGTGCTGGCGGTGCTCTGTGTCGCCATCGCTGTGATTCTCGGAGTCTTCTGGTCTACCCAGGTCTCGAAGCCGGTCGAGCGCTTGGCGGCGTTCGCGGGCCAAGTGGCCGAAGGCTCGTGGGACGAGCCGCTCCATCTGCGGAGCGTGCGCGAGCTGGAGACGCTGGTGGAAGCGCTCGATCGGATGCGCCGCGACCTGAGCGCCTACCGCGAGAAACTGGTCGTGAGCGAGCGCCATGCGGCGTGGAGCCAGATGGCGCGGGCGGTCGCGCACGAGGTGAAGAATCCGCTGACGCCGATCGCCATCTCGATCGCCGACCTGAAGCGAAGCTACGAGCAGAAGCGCCCCGACTTCCCCGAGATTCTCGATCAGGCGGCCCGCACCATCGCGGACGAGGTGGAGACGCTGAAGCGATTGCTCCAGGAGTTCTCCGAGTTCGCGCGCTTCCCCGCTCCCCGGCTGGCGCCGTGCGCGGTCTCCGAAATTCTCGCCGATCTCGCCGCTCTCCATGCCCGCGAGATCGCCGAGGGCCGCCTCGCGATCGATCCGCCTTCGGAACCGCTCGAACTCTCCGCCGATCGCGGACAGCTCCGCCAGGCCCTGCTCAACTTGATCCTGAACGGACTCGATGCCGCGGGCGTAGCGGGGACCGTCACGCTCTCGGCCGCGCGCTCCGGGCGCGACGCGCTGCTTCTGGTCCGCGACAGCGGCCGGGGACTCGCTCCCGAGGAGCGGGCGCGCCTCTTCGTTCCGGGATTCACGACGAAGACGCACGGGAGCGGGCTCGGCCTGACCATCGTCGAGCGGATCGTCAGCGAGCACGGAGGCTCCATCGCGGTCGAGACGGCTCCCGGTCAGGGAACCACGTTCCAGATCCGCCTTCCCCTCGCGCGAGGGGCCTGATCGTGCCGACCCTTCTCCTCGTCGACGACGAAGCGAACATCCGCTCCAGCCTGCAGGGCGCGCTGGGCCGGGACGGGTACCAGACCGACGTGGCGGCGACCCTGGCGGAAGCGCGGGCGCGGCTCGGCGAGGCGTACGACGTCGTCCTCCTCGATGTCCGGCTCCCCGACGGGAGCGGTCTCGACCTCCTCCCGGAAATCCTGGCGGGGCACCCCGAGACGGCCGTCATCATGATGTCGGGTCACGCGACGATCGACGCCGCCGTGCGGGCGACACGACTCGGGGCGTTCGACTTTCTCGAGAAGCCGCTCTCCCTGGAGCGGCTCCTGATCCTCCTTCGAAACGCGACCGCCTCGCTGACGCTCCGCGCGGAACTGCGGCGACTGCGAAGCGACGCGACGCATCCGATCGTCGGCGACTCTCCGGCCCTGCGGCAACTCCTGCGAGAGATCGAGGTCGCGGGGGAGCGAGGTGCGCGCGTGCTGATCGAGGGGGAGAACGGAACCGGCAAGGAGCTCGTGGCGCGCGCCCTCCACGCCGCGAGCCCCCGCCGCGACCGCCCCTTCGTCGCCGTGAATTGTGCGGCCATCCCCGACGAACTGATCGAGTCGGAACTCTTCGGGCACGAGCGCGGAGCCTTCACCGGGGCCACGCAGGCGAGAAGGGGACGCTTCGAGGACGCCCATGGGGGGACGCTCTTCCTGGACGAGGTCGCCGATCTGAGCCAGCGCGCGCAGACGAAGCTCCTGCGTGTTCTGCAAGAGCAGGAACTGACGCGCGTCGGCGGCAATCGCGCGATCAAGGTCGACGTCCGCGTCATCGCAGCGACAAATCGCGGCCTGGCGGCGCTCGTGAAGGAGGGACGTTTCCGGGAGGACCTCTACTACCGCCTGGCGGTCGTGCCCATCACCGTGCCCCCGCTTCGCGATCGCCCCGAGGACGTTCCGCTCCTCGTGGAACACTTCGCGAGTCAGATCGCCAAGGAGACCGGGGCCCCGCCGCGCCGCTTCGCCCCGGCCGCGCTCGATCTCCTCCGCCGTTACCCGTTCCCGGGAAACGTGCGCGAGCTTCGGAATCTCGTGGAGCGACTCCTCATCATGGCGCGCGGCCCCCGAATCGGAGCCGAGGAGGTGGCCGCGGTCCTTCCGCGATCGGAGGAATTCGCCGGGGGCGATACGACGGGTGCGCCGCGCCTCGCCGGCGCGGTGCGGGAATTCGAACGGGGCCAAATCGAGAGAGCGCTGCTCGCGGAGGGAGGGAGCATGACGAAGGCTGCGGCGCGGCTCGGGCTGGAGCGGAGCCACCTCTACAAGAAAATGAAAAAGCTCGGATGGGGTCCCGAGCGGTGGAGCCCCTGACCCCCTCCCGCCCTAGAGCCGCCAAGCGGGGACTTCCCCTTGGCAAACGGCGTGCAACTGCGATACACCTCGCAGCGACGTGATGGCTCGGAGTTCGCTCGCCATGTTATTGGAGGCGCCGCCTTGAAGATCAGCCCGACCGACTTGGTCTTGGAGATCGGGAGCGGCAACAATCCCCGCACCAGATCCGACTTCCTCTGCGACTTCGCTATCGATGACGACGGAGAGCGAGGCGGGAGGATCGTCGCGGATCGGCCGATCGTGGAGGGCGACGCCCAGGCACTCCCCTTCCGTGACGGCGCCTTCGGCTATGTGATCGCCGCGCAGGTCTTGGAGCACGTGCCGGAGCCGGAGCGGATGCTTCGGGAATTGATGCGCGTCGCCTCCAATGGCTACATCGAGACGCCCTCGGAGATCGCGGAGTGGCTCTATGGATGGGAGTTTCATCGCTCGGTCGTCCGGGAAGTCCAGGGCAAGCTCGTTGTCCGCAAGAAGGACTTCACCTCTCCGTTCGGCCAGCTGTTTCATGACTTGGCCCGCATCGATCCGGAGTTCCGGAGATTTCACGATACACACGGCCACGTGCTCCTCGTGCGTCACGAGTGGGAGGGGCGAATCCGATACGAAGTCGAGGCGGAGCGGACGACTGAAACAACCGCGACAGCCGCCGGAGCAAGCGATGCGCTCCTCGCCGTGCTGAGCGAACTGAGGGAGCGGAAGAGGCCGTCACGCTGGCCGCGCCGCTGGATCTCGGAGATCAAGCGGCTGGTTCCGCGACCGCTTGCCGCCTGGGGGAAGTCGGTCGTCGCCCGTACGAGACCCCGGCGCCGCGCCGATCTTCGCGATGTCGTCGCCTGCCCGACCTGCAAGGGCGAGGTCGCGTGGTCCGAGACGAACGTGACCTGCAGCCGCTGCGCCATCGACTACCCGATCGTGAACGGGATCGCACGCCTCCGTCCGCGATAGTATTCCAGGCACCGCCCTAGCCCGCGGGTCCGGCGCGTCCCCTACTTCCTCGCCGAACCCCACCCCGGGCCGCGTCCC
>JANOOP010000376.1:0-7092 GCA_031421415.1 Candidatus Eiseniibacteriota bacterium | reverse complement strand
GTTCGACGCGTGGACGCGGAAGCTGCCGCGATACCAGCGTCCCGACCAGCCGCTCAGCCCGCGATCGTTCGGCACGAGGCGGAGCGTCTCCGCCGGCGATCCGCTCCAAAGCGGTGCCAGTTCCCCTTCCCGAAAAACCTCCAGCGGCCCCACCCCGAGGCGGGAAATCTGAACTTGGTCGCCCCGCGCGCCGGTCGCCACGGTAGCGCCGCCGAGCGTGACGAGCGTCCACGGCGTCGATCCGGCCACCAGAAGGCGCGTGCTCCGGGTCGCAAGACCGACGCGGATGATGCGCGCTTGCCGCCATGCGCGGGAGATCGGAGGCGGGCCGCCGGCTCGCGTCTCCGTCGTGGAGGGCGTCGCGGGGCTCGGCGTCGCGGGACGCGTGGACGGAGTGG
Organism: Candidatus Eiseniibacteriota bacterium; assembly: GCA_031421415.1. Classification (GTDB taxonomy): domain Bacteria; phylum Eisenbacteria; class RBG-16-71-46; order SZUA-252; family SZUA-252; genus SZUA-252. The sequence continues at coordinate 6,694 of JANOOP010000376.1, read as the reverse complement.
CGGGACGCGGCGCCTCCTCCACGCTACGCGGTCCCGCGCAACCGGCGCCGCCCAGCGCGAGCGCCACGACGAGGGCCACGGCCGCGCGCCGATACCGGGGTACGATCACGATCGCCCTCTATGCCCCAGCGGCGCCGGCGTGATCGAACCGAGCACGACCTCGCGCCGCGCACCCGTGGCGGAAGGAACGTTTCCCGGACGGCCACGCCACGTCTCGTGCGCCAGGAACGCAAACGCCATCGCCTCCTTCGCGTCGCCCGGAACGCCGTGCTTGTCGCTGGCCACGACCCGGGCGCCGAGAATTGCGGCCTCCAGGGCCTGGAGCAGCGTCCGGTTCTTAGCACCACCGCCCGAGACGATGATCTCGTCCGGGAGCTTCGCGCCGCCGACCGACGAGAGGGCGATCCCCTTCGCGATGGCCCCCGCCGCAAGCGCAACGGCCGTTCGAAGGCGATCTTCAAGTGCCGCCCCCTCGGTGCGCGCCAGGAATCGGTCTCGATACGCCGCGCCGAAATCCTCCCGGCCCGCGCTTTTCGGCGGCTTCCGGTTGAAGTAGGGATCCGAGAGAAATTCCCGCACGACGGCCATGTCGGCGCGCCCGCGGGCCGCCCTTTCGCCACCGGCGTCGTAGCGCGCCGTGGGATCGGCCGCGGTCACGATCCCGTCGAGGAGCATGTTGGCGGGCCCGCAGTCGAAGGCCATCAGACCGTCGAGCGGTACCGCCGGATGAAGCCGGGTCAGGTTCGAGATCCCGCCGAGATTGAGGAGCACGCGATCGGTGTCGGACGTCCCGAATTGATTCCAGTCGAAGCGCGGAACGAGCGGCGCTCCCTCCCCTCCCGCCTGGATATCGGCCATGCGAAAGTTCGAGACGACCGGAAGGTTGAGCGCCGCCGCGAGCACCGACGGCTCCCCGATCTGCGCGCTGAGGCGGACGCCCGATCGCTCCCCGTGCGGATCGTGGAATACCGTCTGGCCGTGGAACCCCACGACCTCCACGCGAACGCCGACCGCGGCGGGAGCGGCCAGCGCCTCGCGCGCGACCTCGGCCGCGAGCGCGCCGAGTCGGACGCCGAGCGCGAGAGCCGAACGGAGCGCCAGCGTCCCCTCCTGCGCCTCCAGAATGGCGGCGCGGGTTTCGTCGTCGAAGAGGCGCGTGGCGAACGCCACCAGCGTGGAGCGATGGCGCGCGCCGTCATCGGTGATGCGCGTCAGCGCCACGTCGATGCCGTCGGCCGACGTGCCGGTCATGATGCCGATCGCGTGCGCCATCTCCACGCCCGCGGGGCGCGCCGAGCGCCCGGTTACCGGCTTCGGTGCCTCCTCCTCGTCCGCCCGCTTCCGTTTCGCCGTCATCGGCTGCTCCCTTTCAAGATTCCCTCCACGATCTGCCGCTGGAAGAGAAGAAACGCGAGCACCACCGGCACGGTCGCGATGGTCGAGCCGGCGAGGAGGGCCCCCCAGTCGACGCGGTGTTCCGACTGCGCGAAGAGCGCGAGTCCCACCGGGAGCGTTCGCATCGATTCGGACGTCGTCAGCACCAACGGATGGAGAAACGCGTTCCACGTCGTGAGAAAGCCGTTCACGCCGACCACCGCGAGCCCCGGGCCCGACACCGGGAGCACGATCCGCCAGAAGATCGCCGCGGCGCTCAGCCCGTCGGTCCGCGCCGCCTCCTCCAGTTCGGGCGAGAGCGTCTGATAGTAGTGTGCCATGAAAAGGACGCCGAACGGATCGGCCAGATGCGGCAAAATCAGCGCCGCGTAGGTGTCCAGGAGCCCCGCGCTCGCGAAGAGGAGATAGAGCGGCGCCAGGAGAACCTGTTTCGGGAGGATCAGGAACGCCGTCGCGAGGGCGAGGAGCGTGCCGCGGCCGACGAATCCCGATCGCGCCAGCGCGTGCCCCGCCGCCGCGGCCAGGAGAATCTGGATCGGCACCGCCACGCCGGTCACCAGGAGCGAATTGAACGCGAAGCGCGCCATCGACCCGCCGCTCCAGAGGTCCCGGTAATGCTCCAGCGAGAGCGGATGGCCGAACCAGTCGGCGGGCGAGATCGGCAGATCGCTCCCCGCGCCGAAGGAGACCCGCGCCATGTAGAGGAGCGGAGCGAGCGAGGCGAGGGAGATCGCGGAGAGCGCCAGATAGAGCCCCCACGCGCTGCCCCGGCCACGCGTCGCGCGTTTCGCCCGGGCCGCGCTCACCGCCGCGCCGCCGCTCATCGAGCCTCCCGGGCGCGCTCGCCCAGCACGTAGCGCTGGATGACGAGGAGTCCGCCGACGAGGAGGAGCAGGAGGAACGCGAGCGCCGAGGCGTAGCCCATCTCGAAGTGGTAGAACGCGCGGTCGTAGAGGTGATAGACGAGCGTCTGCGTGCTCTCCAGCGGCCCGCCGCGCGTCAGCACGAAGACCTCGATGAAGATCTGGAAGGCACGAATCGTGTTCAGGAGGACCACGAAGAGGAGCACGGGACGGAGGTGCGGGAAGACGATCCGGCGCTCCACCTCCCAGGGGGAGAGCCCCTCCAGGCGCGCCGCCTCCAGCTGATCGTCCGGGAGCGTCTTCCGGCCGGCCAAGATGAGAATGGCGTAGTAGCCGACGCTCGACCAGATATCCATGATCATGATCGAGGGAAGCGCGAGCCGTGGATCCAGGAGCCAGTGGATCCGCGAGAGTCCGGCCGCGGCGAGCCAGCCGTTGAGCAGGCCCTCCTCCGCGTAGAGCGACTTGAAGACGAGGGAGATCACCACCATCGACAGGGCCGCCGGGAAGAAGATTGCCGCGCGGAAGAACGTTTCGGCCCGCCTCGCCCTTGCCAGAAGCGACGCCACGGCGTACGCGAGCGTCAGGGTCACCGGGAGCGTTCCGACGACGAAATACGCGGTCGTCCGGAGCGCGCGCCAGAACGAGGGCGACTGGAGCGCCGTCGCGTAGTTCGCGAGCCCCACCCAGACGGTGCGGTCGGGGCGGAGCGGATTGTAGTCGAGGAAGCTGAGGGCGAGGGCGTAGGCCAACGGCGCCACGCCGAAGAAGAGAAAGGCGAGCGCCCACGGAAGGACGCCCAGGGGGCGCGCGCCCCGCTTCATGCCGCGGCGCCCCGCTCGGTCATGGGAGGGACAGGGGCCGCGGCTGGCGCTCGCGGTTCAGGGCCGCCGTGATCCGCCTGTCGGCGTCGGCCAGCGCCGCCTCCGGCGTCTTCGTCCCGTAGATCGCCTCTTCCAGCTCCGCGTTCACGATCTCCTCGATCTCCACCCACTGCGGATGAAGCGGCGGCGAGACAGCGGTCGGAAGTTGATCCAGGAAGACGCGGACGTTCGGATGCGTCACGAAATAGGAATCGGCCGCCATTCCGATGGCGGCGGGAAATGCGTTTCCCGTCGCGAGGAAGACCGGCATCGTGTTCTCCGGCCGCACCAGGAATTCGGCCAGCCGAAGGGCGTCGCTCTGGTTCTTCGCGCGGCGGAAGATGCCGAGCACTTCCGCGCCCGCGAAGGAAGCGTGCGTGCCGCGCCCGGCCGCGGGGCGAGGCATCGGCGCGACCGAGGCATGGAGCCCGGGCGCGCTCTCCGGGAGCGCGCGGAGGAGCCACGGCCCGCTGATGACCATTCCGAGCCGGCCCTTCCCGAACGCCTGCTCGTGCATTTCCTGGCGATCGAGGAGCGAGTAGGGCTTGAGCGAGAGATAGAAACGTAGCGCCGCCACGTTCGCGGGGCTCGCCATCACGCTCACCGTCTCCGTGGAGTCGAGGATGTCGCCGCCGTTTCCCCAGGCGAACGGCATGAACTTCTTGAAGAGCACCTCGCGCTCCCCCGCGTTCATGCCGAAGCCCTTCGCGTCCGGGACCCGCTCGCTGATGGCGCGCGCGGCGCGGAGGAGATCGTCCCACGTTTCGGGCGGCTTCGCGGGATCGAGCCCGGCGCGTCGGAAGAGATCGTCGTTCAGGTAGAGGGCGCGCGTTCCCACCATCCAGGGGTAGGCGTAGACGCGGCCGCGGTAGGTGGTGATGTCCCAGCCGACCAGGCGATCGCGGAGCTTCGCGGCCCGGTCGGTCAGGTCGAGAAGCGTGCTGTCGGCGACGAGTCCCGGAAGGAACGTGGAGCCGAGTTCGCAGAGATCGGGAGGGCGGCCGGCGGCGATGGCGGTGACGATCTTCTCCCGCCCGCTCTGCCAGGTGAGCTGCTCCACCTGGACCGTCACGCCCGGGTTCTCGGCCTCGAAGCGCGCCACGATCGGCTGGATGGCCGGGAGCGGCGAGAATTGCCAGAAGACGACGGTGCGGGTCGCGGACGGCTTCTTGCCGCAGCCCGCGAGCGCGAGGAGCGCCATCACGAGCGCGGCAAGCGCGAGGAGCGCCAGCGCCGTCGACGTGGCGCGAACCGCTATCCTTCGATGGCCTGACGTACCCATCCATGGGCCTTTCCGAGACGCCGCACCGCGTCCGCGCGGGTCACGCCCGCGAGGCGCATCACGATCGCCACCTTGAGGACGCCACCGGCGCGCCGCAACGCCGGCATCGCCTCCTCGTAGCGCGCGCCGGTCGCTTCCATGTAGACGCGCTTCGTCCGCTCCTCCAGCTTGCGGCTAGCGGTGCGGAGATCGACCATCAGGTTTTCGTACGCCTTCCCCATCCGGATCATCGTGGCGGTGGAGAGCATGTTGAGGACCATCTTCTGCGCGGTCCCCGCCTTCATCCGCGTCGACCCGGTGAGAATTTCCGGCCCCACGCGCGGGGCGATCACGACGTCGCACGCCAGCGTGCCGTCGGAGGCGGGGTTCGCGGTCACGGCGATCGTGACGGCGCCGATCTTCCGTCCATAGGCGATGGCGCCGATCGGATAGGGCGTCCGCCGGCTCGCCATGATGCCGACGATGACATCGTTCGGGCCGGCCTTCTTCTTCCGGAGCGCCGTGACGGAGGCCTTCGCGTCGTCCTCCGCTCCCTCGACCGAGCGGACCAGCGCGCGGCGCCCCCCGGCGATGATTCCCTGGACTAACGTGCGGGGAGTTCCAAAGGTCGGAGGGCACTCGGCGGCGTCGAGGACTCCAAGGCGGCCGCTGGTCCCGGCGCCGACGTAGAAGATCCGCCCGCCGCGCTCGAGCCGCTCCACGATGAGATCGACCGCCTTCGCGATCTTGGGCAATTCACGCCGGATGGCGCGCGGAACGCCGGCGTCCTCCTGGTTCATGAGGCGGAGCACCTGGGGCGTGCTCATCCGGTCGAGACGGCGCGAGCGGGGATTCCGCTGCTCCGTCACGAGCCCCGAGAGTTCTCGAAAGATGGTTTTGCCGCTGCGGCGGTCGGTCACCGGGTTCGAATCATCCGTCCATCGTGGTTGGCCGTTCGGCCTGTCGGATCGGTCGCGCGGAGACGGAAGAGATAGACCCCGTTCGCCGTGACGTGACCCTGCGAATCGCGACCGTCCCAGCAGTATAGGTTGAACCCGGCCGCGCCGGGCAGCGGGATCGACGCGACACGGCGCCCCGCGACGGTGTAGAGCAGCAGGTCGACGCGATTCGCCGGCGCGCTCAACTCGTACTGGAAGATCGAGCCGCCACAGCCGGCGCCCTGGCGGCGCGGATCGACGACCGCGACTCCGCGAAGCGTGAATTGCGAGCTGATCTGAAACGTGGCGTCGTCGAGCCCGGCTGTTCTCCCGCCGATGGCGAGCTGGAGGAGCCGCTGCCCCGGCCCTCGATCCCCGGCGAGACTCTCCAGCGCCCACCTGCGGCCCGTCGCGTCGAGCGACGTCGGCGCGCCCGGGATGGCGATCCCGTCGAGAAGGAGCGAGAGGGAGTCGGCCGTGAGCGGAACCGGCGACGTCACCTCCGCGCGCAGGAGCGAGGAACTTTCCACGAAGACGCCGTCGATGATCTCGACGCCGTTCGCGAAGTAGCGGATCGGCGTCCGCACGGCGAGCGGGAACTCCTGAACCCGGCCGCTGTAGTCGGTCGCCTGCACCAGGAGATCGTAGTTCCCCACGCGCGGGCGAACGTTGCCGGTCAGCACCGCCTGCCGCGAGGTATCGGAGAAGACGACCGTGAACCGCGTCGAGTCGAGCGGCGTGGTGGTGTTCGTGGCGAGGTCCCGCTCGGACATCACGAGCCGCGTCACCGCCTCCTCGTCCCGCACCCTCGCCTGGAGCGCCAGGCTGTCGGTCGGCGAGTCGCTCGCGAGCGGGGCCCCCGACGCGACGGCGTTCCCGTCGAGGGTCACCTCGAAGACGCGCGGCGGCAGCGCGTCCATCTGGGTCATCGGATCGCCCAGGAGGAGGATCGTGCGCGTCATGAGCGCTTGCAGGAATCCAGCCGAGGCATTCTCGATCGCCGCCTGCATCAGGACTTCACCGAGAATCCAGCGCGCGCGGCGCGTTCCGCCGACGTCGACGACGGACGGCGGTGTGGTGAAGAAGGCCTTCGCCACGAGGCCGTTGTAGGCGGCGTTTGTCTCCAGGACTTCGTAAGCGCTGCTCCCGAGAGAAGCAATGGAGCCGCGATCGGGGAGGTTGATCCAGATTTCGCCGATCGCGTCCGTGCTATCGGGGAACCCGGTGCTCGTGGTCGGGCCGTCGGCGAACTGGTTCGCGTGGCATCCCCAGACCATAAGGAACGCCGGACGATTGACGTTCGCGAGATCCCCGGAATCCGAAGGGTAGTTGCAACGCGCAGGGCCGCAAAAGAGGAACTCGTGCGTCACGAGG
>JANOOP010000375.1:0-15188 GCA_031421415.1 Candidatus Eiseniibacteriota bacterium | reverse complement strand
TTTGGTCCGCGCACCTAAGGCACCCGAGGCCCTCGCCGTGCATCTTTGCTACCGCGTCCCGTCGCGATCTCTCCGCCTTCTTGTCGCCGCGTTCGTCGCGCTCTCCACGGTAGGGGGCGCCGTTCCGAACTCCGCCGAGGCAGCCCCCCAATCGGTTCATCCCGCGCTCTCCAATGTCCGCCCCGGGGCCGCGATGCATGAGCGGTTCCTCTCCCGTCGCGGAGATGGCGTCGTGATGGTCGACCTTCTGATTCAGGGAGATCTCGCGCCCGGACTTCTCCGCGCGCGCGGCATCGAGGTGAACACCGTTGCCGGCGGCTGGATCACGGCGCGCTGCCCTCTCGGTCTCCTGAACGCGCTGCTGGAAATCCCCGGCATCGACCGCGTCGAGGTGTCGGAGCGTTGCCAGCCGCTGCTCGACCTGAGCGCGGTCGACGCCGGCCTCAGCGGCGTCCGCACGGTCGGCACGACCGACATCACGGGCGAAACCGGTCAGGGAGTGATCGTCGGCCTCGTCGACAGCGGCGTGGACCTCGGCCACCCCGACTTGAAAAACGCCGACGGCACGACGAGAGTCGTCTCGCTCTGGGACCAGAGCGCCACGAGCGGCGTTCCGCCGGCCGGCTTCACCTACGGCGCGGAGTACGACTCCGCGGCGATCAACGACGGGCTCTCCCCCGAGGTGGATACCGACGGGCACGGAACGCACGTGATCACGACGGCAGCTGGAAACGGACGCGCCACCGGGAACGGACAACCGGCGAACGTCTACGTCGGCGTGGCGCCGAAGGCCGACGTCGTCGCGGTCAAGACAACCTACGCGACGACCGCGATCGTGGACGGGGTGAACTACATCTTCAGGAAGGCCACAGCGCTCGGAAAGAAGGCCGTGGTGAACCTGAGCCTCGGCACCCAAGACGGCCCTCACGACGGCACCTACGGTTTCGACACCATGATCAGCGCGCTGACGGGTCCGGGCAAGATTGTCGTCGCTTCCGCCGGGAACAAGCAAAACGACGACAATCACGCCCAGCTCGACCTCGACGGTACGACGCCCGCCGGCATGACGTTGACGGTCCCGACCTATTCCAAGAATCCCGGCGCCGACAACGACTACCTCGTGTTCACCGGCTGGTATCCCGGCCCGGACCAGATCTCGGTCACGCTCACGTCGCCGAACGGCGCGACGATCGGCCCGGTCATGCCGGCCACGACCCAGAGCCTCAACAGCTCGGACGGATTCATCAACGTCTACAACGCGACGACCAGCCCTTCCAACGGAGACAACGAGATCTACATCGAGATCTTCGACCAGTTCTCGGCGAAGGTGCCGGAGCCGGGGACCTGGACCTTCACCTTCACGCCGGTCGCGCTCACTTCGACCGGCGTCGTGGACATGTATCTCTACGGGAATAGCCTCGGGAGCGCCGGCGCCCTAGCGCGCTGGGTGCAGGGCCTCGCCCCGTTCGGCGCGATCGGAAGCCCCGGAAGCGCCGACTCGGTGATCACGGTCGCCGCGCACACGACGAAGGAGTGCTGGACGTCGGTGAACGGCACGGCGTATTGCTGGAACCCGACCCCCACGCTCGGCGCCATCGCCGGCTTCTCGAGCCGCGGCCCGCTGCGAAACGGCAAGCAGAAGCCCGACCTCTCCGCTCCCGGAAATGGCGTCGCGGCGGGCAAGTCGGCCTCCGCGACGTTTCAGGTGGAACTGGTGATGCCCGACGGCGTCCACGCCATCCTCTCCGGAACCAGCATGTCGGCGCCGCACGTCGCCGGCGCCGTCGCGCTCCTCCTAGCGCAGCCGGCGTGGGCCAACGGCTCCTCGGCCGCGATCCGGAATCGACTTCGGTCGACGGCGCGCACCGACGCCTTCACCGGCGCGACGCCGAACGCGACGTGGGGCTCCGGGAAACTGAACGTGGCCGCGGCGGTGGCGCCGCTCGTCACCTTGCAATTCACGCATCCGCCGATGGGTTTCTTCATGCCTCCCGGGAAGTCCGACTCCGTCACGGTCGTGCTGGCGGGAATGACCGCGGACTCGGTGACGGTCGATCTCTCGCTGAACGGAGGCGTGAACTACACGGTGCCGCTCGGCACGCTCTACGGCGTGGCGCCAGGCCAGCCGCGAACGCTCTCCTTCTTCGTCGATCCGGCCTGGGGGACGATCCAGGCCAAGGTGCGGGGGACGGCTCGGAACGCCGCGACGACCGCGTCGGGGACGTCCGACTCGCTCTTCGTGATTCAGGCCCCGGTCGGCGTCGAGATGCTCGGCGCGGCGGCGGCCCCGCGGCTGGCGCTCGATCGCAATCGGCCCAATCCGTTCAACCCCACGACGTCGATCGGATTCGAGCTGCCGAAGACCGGACGAGCGACGATCCGGGTCTACTCGGTGCATGGCGCCTTGATTCGGACGCTGGTGGATGGCGCGCTTCCGGCCGGGCAGTACCGCGCCACGTGGGACGGCCGCGACGAGCAGGGCCGCGCGGTGGGTTCGGGGCTCTACCTGGCCGAGCTGCGGGCGGCGGGTCAGCGGCTGACGCGCAAGATGAGCCTCCTAAAGTAGCCGGCACCAGGCAAAACCGTTCGCCCCGCCGCCTCCCGTCGGGGTAGGCTTGACGGGTCGTCTCATTGTCTCGAGACCCATCAGCCGATTCGGGGGGGAATCGCCGGTGCCCATTCCCCATAGGTCGTTCCCATCGCTGCTTGCCGCCGCACTGACGCTGGCCGCCTTCGGTCCGGTGCCGGTCGCGACGGTCGCGCGTGCCGCGCCTTTCGAGCGCCCCACGCCAACCGGCTTCCTCGTCCGCGGCCCGCTCGACGCCGAAGCCGCGCGAGCCCGCGGACTTTCCGTCGGGGCGAGCGCCGGAGGCTGGACAACCCTCCACGTTCCCGCGAGCCGCGCCGAGGCGCTCCGCGCGCTTCCCGGCGCCACCGCTATCGTCCGAGCCCCGCGCTGCCGGCTGCTGCTCGACGCGGTCGCGGTCGACACGCGCCTCTCGCTCCTTCGCGCCGTGAGTGACGGTGGCGTGACCGGACCCTCCGGAACCGGAGTCCTGATCGGCATCGTCGACTCGGGAATCGATCTCGCGCACGCCGACTTCCGCCGCGCCGACGGCGCTACGCGCATTGTCTCGCTGTGGGATCAGGCGGCGACGGCGGGATCGCCCCCCGTGCCGTTCGACTACGGCACGGAGTGGAGCGCCGCGGAGATCGACGCGGGAACCGCCCTCTCGATCGACGAGGAGGGACACGGGACGCACGTCGCGGGGATCGCGGCGGGAAATGGACGCGCCGGAGTCGCCGGTGTCGACGCCGATCGCTACGTGGGGATCGCCCCCGAGGCTTCGCTCTGCGTCGTGAAGGTCGACTTCTCAGGGCCAGCGGGCGCCTCCGCCGCCGACGTGATCGACGGCGTTGCCTACATCTTCGCGAAGGCTGCGGCGCTTGGAATGCCGGCGGTGGTGAACCTGAGTCTCGGTACGCACGAGGGCCCCCACGACGGCACGCTCCCCCTCGACGAGATGCTCGAGGCGATGACAGGGCCGGGGCGGATCATCGTGGCGGCCGCAGGAAACGAAGGGGCCGATCGCATCCATGGACGCGTCGACGTCCCGGCCGGCGGAACGAGCGAACTCACCTTCCGCGTGCCTGGCTACACGCCGAACGCGGGCGCCGAGAACGACCTCGTCCGGCTCTCGGCCTGGCACGACCGCGCCGACTCGTTAGCGGTCACGGTGGTGACGCCGGGCGGAACGACCCTCGGCCCGTTGTCGTTGGGCGGCGCTGCCTACGAGACGGCGGACGGTCACGTTTCCATCAGCCTCGGTGACTACACCGCGCCGGGCCTCTCCACCTCCGAGATCTCCATTCTTCTGCGCGATTCCCTGGCGACGGCGCCACCCCGCTCGGGGACGTGGAAGGTGCGATGCTCGCGCGTCGCGGGGGGAGGATCGGGGCGTCTCGACGCCTATGTCGCCGATCAGTACCTGGGATTGAGCGCACCGTGGGTCGTCTGGGTGCAGGGAGCCGTGGCCGACGGTACGATTCGCTCTCCCGCGAGTTCCGACTCCGTGATTGCCGTCGGGGCACACGCGACGAAGCCGTGCTGGTTGAACCTAGATGGCGGAACCAGCTGCGCGTCGTCGCCCACGTCGATGGGGCAACTTGCCTTCTTCTCCAGCCGCGGCCCGCGCCGGGATGGCGTCCTGAAACCTGACCTCTCCGCGCCCGGGCTGGTGGTCGCCTCTTCGCGCTCGACATCCGCCTTCTTCGAGTCGTGGGAGACCGTGCCGGGTGGGACGCACGTCGTGATGCTCGGGACCAGCATGGCGACGCCCGCCGTGGCCGGGGCCACCGCGCTCCTCCTCGCGCGATCGGGTTGGGCGTCGGCCGGCCCCACTCGGGTGCGAGATCATCTGAGAGCCACCGCGAGGGCCGACGGCTACACCGGGAGCACGCCGAACAACGCTTGGGGCTACGGCAAGCTCGACGTCCTTTCGCTCCTCTCCATGACCCCGACGGCGGCCGAGGTTCCGGATGCGGCGCCGCGCGCCCGCTTCGCGCTCTCCAAGGCAACGCCCAATCCGTTCAATCCGAGCACGTCGGCGAATCTCGATCTTCCGAGCACGGAGCACGTGTCGGTCCGCGTCCACGATGTGACGGGGAGGCGTGTGCGGAGTCTCGTCGCAGCGGTCCTTCCCGCCGGGCACCATCGAATCGCCTGGGATGGGCGGGACGATCGAGGGACGAGCGTTGCGAGCGGGGTCTACTACGTCGTGGTGTCGGTGGAAGGCGATCGAGTCGCGAGGAAGGTTACGCTACTGAAGTGACATGGACCTAGACTCCGAAGACCTCCGGATCCCAGGAGATGCCGAGCTCCGACGGCGGCGCCATGTAGCCCGCCAGAGCGGAAGCAGCGACCACGGCCGGACTCGCGAGATATCCCTCGCCGCCGACGCCCATCCGGTTCTGCCAGTTCCGATTGAACGAGGTGATGGCGCGCTGCCCCGGCGAGAGCGAGTCGGGGCCCTGCCCGAAGCAGGGTCCGCACCACGAAACCCGGATCTCTCCGCCCACCGAACGGAAGACCTCGGCGATCGACTCGCCGGTCAGCCTGGAATCGGGGCGCTCGATCTGTTCCTTCACGGTGCCGCTCCCGGGGAAAATCACGAACTCGGTTCCCTTCGCCACGTGGCCGACTCCCTTCGCGCGCGCGGCGCGGATCACGAGAGCGGCGGCCAGGAGATCGCTGTATCCGCCATTCGTGCAGGAGCCGATCATGGCCTTGTCGAAGGTGATGCGCTCCTTCGCGACCTCCTCGGCCGGAAAGGCGTTTCCAGGACTGAACGGCTTCGCGATCATCGGTCCGACGTCGGCGAGATCGAATCCCTCGTCCTTCTCGTAGACCGCGTCGGCCCCGGGCGTAACGCGCGGATACGGCATCGCGATGCCGCGCTCCTGGAACCACGCCTCGGTGACTTCATCGCGCGCGAAGATGCCGTTCAGCGCCTCGGCCTCCGCCATCATGTTCGCGATCGTGTTCCGGAACGGGAGCGGCAACTGGCGATCGCGATCGACGAACTCGACGCTCATCCCCTCCGACTGCTTCACGCCCCACCTCGCCAGGAGTCGCAGCACGATGTCCTTCCCGCCGACCCACGGCTGGAGTTTCCCGGTGAAGGTGACGCGCCGCTGCTTGGCGAGGGTGAAGTAGATGTAGCCGGTCGCCCAGCCGAAGCCGAGCGTGGTGCTTCCGATTCCGATGCCGACGGCGCCGTACGCTCCGTAAGCGCGTGAGTGGGAATCGGCGCCGGGGTAGAAGCCTCCCGGCACGATCAGTCCCTGCTCCGGGAAATAGAAGTGGAAGATGCCGGACCCCGGAGGGGCGTAGTGGGGCTGCCCGATCGAGTGGTGCGCGGCAAACTCGGCGGAGATGGCCGTCTGCTTGTCATCAGCCGCGCGGCCGGTGAAGACGAAGTGGTCGTTCGCGATCGCGGCCTTGAGCGGCTTCGCCTCGCCGGGGCCGGCGAATGGACCGGCGATCTGGCGGAAGGTGTGGATCGCGAACGGAGCGGTGCCGTCGGAGGCCGGGAGAAGATCGGCGTAGACCTGGAGCGTAGCGCCCGGCTTCACCTCGGCGCGCTTGTCGACGCGATGGGCCCAGATGATCTGCTCGGTCGAAGTCATGCGCCGCGCGAGATCTGGATCGGGAAAGCTGACTTCCTGCTTCCGCGTGCGGGCCGCGGAGACCTCCCGGCGGCCCACCTCGAAGATCCCGCCGCCGCGGCGGATCTCTTCTTCCTTCGAGGTAAGAGAGACCGGCGTGTACTCCTTCCCCTGCGTGGCGTTTCTCAGCGCCCGAGTCTCCACGTCGAACTCCAGCGTGTCGCCGTCCTTTGCGTCGGCCACAGCCTCGGGGCTCTGCACAACATGAAGGCCGAGGTTGAGCGCGTTCCGCCGGAAGATGTCGCCCATGTTGGCGCCACAGACCACGACCATCTCGAGCGCTGCTTCCTCGGCGATTCCCTTGAGGCCAGCCGGCGACATCTCGCGGGAGGAGCCGATGGCGAAGCGGTCGCCGGCGACGAGGAATGTCTCGCCCGAATGGACGCGGGCGCGGAAATCGGACATGACGTGACGGAAGGCGCCCGACTTCCAACGCTCGTCGAGTGTGGCGAGCGATTCCGAGACGCAGTCCTCGGCGGGGGTTATCTGATCGGTATCGATGGCGTCGCGCTTCTTGCCGGGCTGCTTCGGGTCCCAGAAGATGAGGGCGCGGCCGCGGATCGTTCGGAGGATGTCGGTGGCGGTGGTCATGGGTTCCAGTTTATCGCGGAGTCGGGGTTCTGGGCCAGGTGTGTCGCGGGCGACGTTACGTCAGCCCTCGCGCGAGGAAGAGCGTGGAGTCGACCATGACGTAGGAGCAGGCGTATCGCTCTCCGTCGGGGGTCAGGCGCAGCGAATTGAAGCCGGCGACGCCGCTTCGCACAATCGGCCAAATTTCCATCCATGGCTCCGACGATCCGGTCTCCACATCGGTGCGAAGCACGCGCATTGGAATCTCGCTGCGGGTCCAGACGTAGAGGCCGCGGGAGTCTGCGGTCCAGTTGGAGGGAAGGAGGCTGGACGTGAGGCCGGGCACCAAGCGGCTGGATCCGTCCTCAATGCCAACGATCCGAATGCCGTCGGCGTCGCGCACCGCGACATGCGTCCCATCGGGGGAGACGATTGCGTGGCTACCGGTCATCGCGATTTCTTCCCCGATGGGTCTGATGGCATGCGTGGTGAGGTCGAGGCGGTAGAGATGCCGGGGACCGTTGGCCTTCGATGCGACGACGACGACCGCATCGGCCCCGGGGATCCAGGAAGCATACCCGATGGCGTGGTCGGTCAATTCGATCCGGCGGGTCTCGCCGACCCCGGTCGGAACAACGAGAAGAACGCTCGTATGCTGTCCGCTCCCGGCGAGGACGGAACGGCCATCGGGCGAAAGCCCCGAACATATCCCGTCGGCCAATCGCACAGCGGGACTCCCGTCGGTCGGTCGAAGGTAGACACCTGGATTCCCGGCCGATCCCAAACCGGTCTCATCGAACAACACCATCGACCCGTCGGGGCTCATGTCCCTTAGGAGCGACCAGTCGAGGTTCGAGAGGTCCTTCACCGCGGCAGCGCCTCCAGTTCGCGTGCCTGTTTCCATTCGCATCCGCGGCCGGGTCATGGCAAGCAGGACGTCCCCATTCCTCGCCACGTCCTCGACCGCGGCCCAGCCGGGGGCGGAAAAGACGCGGCGCACGACGCCGTCGAGCGACACACCGGCGACACCGACGGTCGCCTCGTCGGACTCCTGCGCTCCGAACCAAATCTCCTTACCGTCGGGCCGCCAGGCAAGACGCCAAACCATCTCGTACCGTTCGGTCAGGCGTCGCGGGGCCTCGCCCGGCCGGATGACGCAGACATGGCCCGCGTTGTTGCCTGAGGCAGGGTGCTCGAGGAACGCGAGCATCGACCCGTCGGGGGAGTAGCGAAGATGGCTCATCCATGCGTGCGTGCTGTGAATGACGCGACCGAGGGGCGCTTCGATCTGGCAGATGCCGCCGACGATTCGGATCGCTGCCAGGCTTCGCCCGTCCGGCGCCCAATCGGCGAAGAAGACCGAATCGACGACTTCTCGAGGCCGCCCGCCCACGAGCGGGAAGCGCGCCAGCGTGCCGAGCCAGACAAACCCGCCGAGATCCTTGGGCCGAAGAACCACGGCGACTTCGGTCGTGGAGGAGACAGCTTGAACGCTGGCGTTCTTGACGCCAAG
Organism: Candidatus Eiseniibacteriota bacterium; assembly: GCA_031421415.1. Classification (GTDB taxonomy): domain Bacteria; phylum Eisenbacteria; class RBG-16-71-46; order SZUA-252; family SZUA-252; genus SZUA-252. Next base: position 6,877 of record JANOOP010000375.1, on the reverse strand, counting down.
TGGACTCGACTCCGGCGACTCCAGCCTTGTTAGGTAGGCCTCGACCTGGGCACCGCCCCACGCGGCGTCGTAGACGACGGTCTGGCCGTCCGGGGCAAATCTCGCGTTGCCGATCTCGCCATCACGGAAGGTGAGCTGCCGAAACTCGATGTTCGCATGCGATGGGATCTCTCCGGTCGCGCTCGGGCTCGGCTCTTCCGGCGGGGCAGGCTTCCCCCCCAATAGGTTCAGGATGAACGCTAGATCGGCGGCGGTGTCGAATCGACCTTCCGGCCGCTTCGCGAGGAGGTGCGATACGACGGCGCCAATCCCCGGAATTTCGCGCTCCAGGTCGGCCGGAAGCGCCGGGGCGTCGGCCATAAGGATGGCGCTCACACGGTCGGCCGCGGTCTCCCCGGTGAACGGCTGCTTCCCCGTCAATAGTTCGTGGAGAATGGCCCCGACCGCGAAGAGATCGGCGCGCTGATCGACGGGACGGTCGCGGAGCTGCTCGGGCGCCATGTAGGAGACGGTTCCCATGATCGTCCCCGCCGCCGTAAGCGACGCGAAGACCGGCGTCGTTTCCGCCTCCGAGACCGAATCGGCGCGCATCAATTTCGCGATGCCGAAATCGAGGATCTTCAGGCGGCCGTCCGCGAGCACGAAGAGGTTCTCTGGCTTGAGATCGCGATGTACGATGCCCTTGCCGTGGGCGGCCGAGAGACCGTTCGCGAGCTGGACGATCAGATCGATGGCGCGGGCCATCGGGGTCGGGCCTCGCTGGATCAGGGCGCGGAGACTCTCGCCCTCCAGCACCTCGGTGACGAGGTAAGGGACGCCGTCCGCGACGCCGACGTCGTGGAGCGTCACGATGTTGGGGTGATTGAGCGATCCCGCCGCGCGGGCCTCCGCCTCGAAGCGCTGCTGGCGCTCGGGGTCGGACGCCATTCCGCGCGGCAGCACCTTCACCGCCACCTCGCGGCCCAGGCGAGTGTCGCGGGAGCGATAGACCTCCCCCATCCCACCGGCGCCGAGGAGGCCGACGATCTCGTAGGGTCCGAGTTTCATGCCGGGAGTGAGCGACATCGCTACTTCGATTCCTTCGCGTCGGCCAGCGCCTGCTCGAACGCGCTCTTCACGAAGTCGAGCGGTTCGCGATCGAGCGCCTTCGCGATTTCGGGCACGGCGCGAGGCGACTTGAGCCTCACGAGAGCGGTCGCGGCGGCCGCGCGGGCGCGGAACCACGGGTCGGAGAGGAGCTCCACCAGGCGCGATTCGGCCCGGTCGTTCAGAAGGCCGAACCGGCCGAGAGCGCGCGTCGCCGCGGTGCGGCGCTCGTTCCGGTATCGCGGGCTCGTCGAATCGAGGAAGACGTCGACGGCGCGCGAATCCTTCAGCGTCACGAAGGCGTCGAACGCGAGTGTCTGGAGGATGTCGCGGTGGCTCTCTCTCGCCAGTTCAGCCTCGATCGCCTCGTAGGCGCCCGAACCACCGGCGCGCGCGATGCCGATCAGGGCAACACCAGCGGCGTAGGAGTCGCTCTCCAGTGCGACGAGGCAACGGAGCTTCTTTCCCGCCGCTTCGTCCGCGATCGTACCGAGCGCCCAGACGGCCGCGCGGCGGACGCGGACGCCCTGCTTCGCGGCAGCGGAGGCGATCCGGTCGCCGAGGCCTGGGACGCGGCGGCCGATCTCGCCGAGCGTCACCGCCGCGGCGCAGCGGACACCCCAGAAGCGGTCCGAGCGGAGCGCGCGGAGGAGTGCCACGATCGTCCTCTCGTCGGTACGCGCGGCCAGTTCGCGGGCGCAGCGGATTCGCTCCACGGCGTGCAGCGAGCGGGCCAGCCCGAAGCGGAGTTCATCATCCGAGCGCTCGAAGTGCATGAGCTTCATCACGTCGTGCGCGGGGTCGAGCGCCACGCAGGCGGGGCGCGTCGCGAGCGGGACCTGAATCGTCTCCAATCGCGTCCGGAGTTCGATCGGAATCCGGAGCCAGCGGCCTCCCACCGAGACCTCCAGCGTCATCGGGAGGCGGTACGCCGCGGGCGTTCCCTCGGAGGCCTCCTGCACCTGCTCGACCTTGAGGGTCAGGACGCGCGCACGGTCGTCCCAGCGCCGCGTCACGCGCAGCTCCGGATGCCCGGCGGCGTAAATCCACTGGTCGAAGAACCAGGCGAGATTCCGTCCCGTCTCCTCCTCGCAGGCGCGGCGAAGATCGGCCGTCTCCACCGGCCCGAAGGCGTGGCTGGTGATGTAACGGCGGAGCGACCGCCGCCACGCGGCGTCGCCCAGGATCGCGCGCAGCATGTGGAGAATGAGCGACCCCTTCTCGTAGAGATGCCGGTCGAAGATGTTGTCCGGGCGCCGGTAGTTGGTCTGGACGATGGGGCGGCGGTAGTCGCGGCCGTCCTCGATCTGATAGGCGACCATCTGCTCCAGGCGCGCGTAGTTCGCGTGGTCCGCGCCCCGGTCCTTCTCCAGCCAGACGATCTCCGAGTAGGTGGCGAACCCTTCGTTCAGCCATCCCTCCGACCAGTGCCGGCAGGTGACGCAATCGCCCCACCACTGGTGCGCCAGCTCGTGCGCCACCAGTCCCTCGTAGGAGCCCTCGAAGGAATCCTCCGGCATGCGGAGCGCGCCGTCGAACATCGTGGTGGCGCTGGTGTTCTCCATGCCGCCGTAGGTGAAGTCGGGAACGCAGACCTGCGCGTACTTGGGATAGGGATAGGGGAAGCCGAAGACGCGCTCGAAGTGGGCGATCATCTTTCCAGTCTTTCGGAAGAAGAACCACCCCTCGCGCTCCTTTCCGCGCGGGACGTAGTTCACGAGCGCGGTCTTGCCGATGCGGTCCTTGAGTTCGACGAACTTCCCGACGACCAGCGAGGTCAGGTAGACGGGATGCTCGGTCTCCTGGCGCCAGCGCCATGTCACGGTTTTCGCGCGGCGGTTGATTCGCTTGCCGACGAGGCGCCCGTTTCCGACGGCCTTGAATCCGGCGGGAACGGAGACGTCCATTTCGAGCGTGGCACGGCTCTCGGTGCTCTCGAGGCACGGAATCCACCAGTGCGAGTCGTCCGCCTGCCCCTGAGACCAGCCGCACGGGGGGCGTTTCGGCTCAATCTCGGTCGGGCCCGTGAAGGTGAATCCTTTCCGCGGCCGCGTGGAGTAGTCGATCTCGATCGTCACGCGCTCTCCGACGCCAAGCGGGCGTGGGAGTGTCAGGCGGAGTTTGTGGCCTTCCATGGAGTGGGAGAGGCGGCGGCGGCCGGAGCGAACCGCCGCGATTCGCAGTTCCGCGGCGTCGAGCACCGCGTCGTGCAGCGATTCGCGCAGCGACTCGATCGTGAGCGTGGCGCGGCCCTGGAGCATCCCCTTCTCGAAATCGACGTCGAGCGCCACCTTGTAGTGGCGGACGTGGAATTCGAGTTCCCGACGGGAGGCGTCGGGCTCGCTCCATGGCTTCCGACCCGTGGGCGGAAACGCGTCGAAGAGCGCCACTTCGAGCGCGGCGCGGCGATCGACGAACATCGGATGATACAGGGGGTCGCGGATCGGCATTCCATCCTCCCAGGGGGGTGAAGGGGGGATCGTCGGGGAGCGGCCTGACGCTGTCAAGGCGGCAGGCGGAGGCGTTCCATCGGGCTGGGTGGCACGCCGCCGCGGCCTAGTCGCGCAGCAGCCGAAGCCCGTTGAAGATGACGAGGAGGGACGCCCCCATGTCGGCGGCGATCGCGCTCCAGAGAGACGCGATGCCGACGAACGTCAGGGCGACGAAGACCGCCTTCACCAGTAGCGCGAGAATGATATTCTGGCGAATGACTCGAAGGACCCGGCGAGAATGCCGCAGCAGCCACGGAAGCTTCATGAGGTCATCCGACATGAGCGCAATGTCCGCGGTCTCAATGGCCGCGTCGCTTCCGGCTGCACCCATCGCGACGCCGAGGGTCGCCCGGGCCATGGACGGCGCATCGTTGACCCCGTCGCCGACCATGGCCAGGTGGCCGAAACGAGAAACCAACTCCTCGATAGCCGCCACCTTGTCCTGAGGGAGTAGTTCGGCTCTCACATCCTCGACCTGGAGCTGGCGGCCCACGTAGTCGGCGGTGGGACGGTTGTCGCCGGTGAGCATCGCGAAGTGCTCGACGCCTGCCGCGCGCAACGCTCGTATCGCTTCGCCGGAGGAAGACCGCACGCCGTCGGCGACACCGATGAGCCCGCAGACGTGATCGTCCGCGCCCACGGCGACCACCGACGCGCCGTTCGCCGCCAGGTCTTCAAGGGAGCGATGTACTTCCTCCGTTTCCTGGGAACGCTCTTCCAGGTATCGGTGGGACCCCAGCCAGTACCGGGTTCCGTTCGCGCGACCCAGGACGCCCTTGCCCGGAAGGACCTGAACGTCCTCGGCGGCCCGGAACGCCACGCCCCGGGCGGAAGCCTCGGCCATGATGGCTCGCGCCAGAGGGTGAGTGCTTCGGGACTCGAGCGCCGCCGCCACCCGGAGCACATCCTCCTCGGAATGTTCGTCGAGGGCGACGACCTTGGTGACCCGCGGCTTGCCTTCGGTCAGCGTGCCCGTCTTGTCGAACGCGAACGCCTTCAGGCGAGCGAACTCTTCCAAGTGGATCCCGCCCTTCACGAGCACGCCGTGTCGGGCTGCCGCCGCGAGTCCGGCAACGATGCTCACCGGCGTCGAGATCACGAGCGCGCACGGGCACGCGATCACGAGCAGGACCAGCGAGCGATAGAGCCACTCAGACCAGGTGCCGAGGTGGAGGAGCGGGGGGACGAAAAGCACGAGCACGGCAGTCAGCATCACCGCCGGGGTGTAGACATGCGCGAATCGTTCGACCCACTGCTCCACGGCGGCGCGCTTGGACTGCGCGTCGCGGACCAAGCGGATGATCTGCGCCAGCGTCGAGCTCTCCGCCGGCTTCGCACAGCGGACATCCAGGCTCCCGTCGCCGTTGATCGTTCCCGCGAAGACCTCGTCATCCGGCCCTTTGTCCACGGGCATGCTCTCCCCCGTGATCGGAGCCTGATTGACGTGACTCCGGCCGGCGACGACGGTTCCATCCACCGGGAATCGCTCGCCCGGCCTGACCACGACAACGGCCCCGACGGGAACGGCTTCCGGGGCCAGTTCTTGCTCGGAGCCGTCCGCGGATACCACGTGAGCGATCTGCGGCGCCAAGTCAAGGAGCGCCGCCACGGCGCGTCTCGCCCGGCCGACACTCCACGCCTCCAGCGTGAGCGACAACGAGAACAGAGAGGCGACCGACGCGGCCTCGAACCACTCTCCGAGCGCGATCGCCCCGATGACAGCGACACTCATGAGGAGGTTCATGTCGGGCCGCAGCCGCCTGGCCGCGGCCAAGGCCCGCGGCGCGACGAACCAGCTGCCCGCGACGATGGACACAAGGTAGAGAAGCCGGGAGACGAGGGGCACGCCGTGCCCGCCTCCGAGTCCCTCCTTGCCCAGAGCGTCCAGAGGACTACCGGCAAGAAAGGCGTGCAGGACGAACCCGGCCACGGCGAGCGCGCCGCCGACAACGGTCACCACGATGCGCGCGTAGCGCTGCCCCACGGGGGCCGCCGCTGGGTGGGATTTCCGCGGGGAATCGATCGTCGCCTTCAGGCCCGCGCGCGCGACCGCTGCCAGCACCCGCTCGGTGTCGATGGGCTCTCCAGCGTTTGTCACGGTCATCGTGCCCGCCAGGATGTCGAACGCAAGTCGCTCTTCACCGCCGACTTCCCGCCCTACTTCGCGCCGGAGCAACTTGACTTCCTCGACGCAGTCCAGCCCATGCACCTTGAATCGGCTTCCGTTCATCGGTCCCATCGACAGTAGATTACCACGATTTAATCGATCTCCACGATTTGGCTCCGTCGAGAAGCGAGCGTGCAAACTCGCGTCAGATGGCATCCCCATTCGCCGCTCGAGTTCGCACGCTGACGACCCGCACCAGATCGGTCACGAAGACCTTCCCCTCTCCCGCGCGGCCGGTATGGGCGCCCTTGAGGATCGCCTCGACGTATTGCTCCACCTCCTCTCGACGAAGAACGGGATTGACTCCCTGACAGGTGCCCCCTCCTACTTCTACTCGCGAAGTGGATGGGGGCAAAGGGGGCGCTCGCGTATCTGGCGGCGTGCGACGCTGGGCGCCGATAAGGTCGTTCTGTTCTATCCTCAAGTGGGAGCAAGAGAGAAATGGCGAATCCTGGCAAGACCATCCTCATATTGGGAGGCGGCGTCGGCGGGCTCGTGGCAGCGAACGTGCTCCGCGGGCGACTGCCGAGAACCCACCGGGTCATCGTCGTGGACCGAGAGTCTGACTTCGTCTTCGCGCCGTCGCTGCTCTGGCTTCTGACCGGCAAGCGCACCGTCGAGAAGATCTCGCGTCCCCTCTCCAGGCTCGAACGCAAGGGGATCGCGCTCGTTCAGGGAGAGATCGAGTCGATCGATTCCGAGCGCCGCGAGGTCGTGGTCGCCGGCCAGCGGCTGTGTGGGGACTACCTGATCATCGCTTTGGGCGCCGATCTTGCCCCCGAGACAATCCCGGGACTTCAGGAAGGCGGGCACAACTTCTACGCGCCGGCGGGCGCTGAGGCGTTTCGCGAGGCGTTCGCCAAGTTCACCGGTGGCAGGCTCGTTCTGATGACGGCCTCACCGGCCTACAAATGCCCGGGCGCGCCATACGAAGCGGTAATGCTCCTGGAGGCCGCATGCCGGAAGCGCGGGATCCGCCACCAGACCGAGATCGATCTTTATGCTGCGGAGCCCGGGCCTTTGGGAGTGGCCGGCCCTGATGTCTCGCGCGCGGTGCGCCAGATGGTTGAGGCCAAGGGCATCCGCTATCACCCCGATCACCAGGTCACCGAAGTACAGCCCGAGCCTCGCC